>JACQPZ010000121.1 GCA_016207265.1 Candidatus Latescibacterota bacterium
ACGGCGCGGATCCAGGAGATCCACCTTCTCGTGGGTCACATCCTGTGCGCGCGGGCCGAGGAGACCGCGCGCGGGATAAGGACGCGGCGTGACCGATGATCGGCGACGTCCTCCGCTCGATGCGGGTCTACCAGTGGACGAAGAACCTCGTCCTCTTCGCGGGGCTCGTCTTCACCATGAAGTTCCTCGACGGGCCCTACGTGAGGGACACGATCGCGGGATTCTTCCTCTTCTCGCTGGCCGTCTCCGGCATGTACGTCCTGAACGACATTCTGGATCTCGAGCGCGACCGGCTGCATCCCGTGAAGAGCACCCGCCCGATCGCCGCGGGGCGCCTTTCCACGGGCGCCGCGGCGGGCTGGTCGTTCGCGCTGCTCGCGATCGGGCTCGGCGGCTCGCTCCTCCTGGGCTTGAGGTTCGGGGGCACGGCGATCGCCTACGTCTCGCTGACGCTCATCTACTCGCTCTTCTTGAAGCAGGTCGCGCTTCTCGACGTCGTCACGATCGCGCTGGGCTTCGTCCTGCGCGCGGCGGCGGGCGTCGAGCTGATCCGCGACCGGGCCTCACCCGCTGGCGAGGCGATCATCCTCTCGCCATGGCTTCTCGTGTGCGCGTTCTTCCTCGCCCTGTTCCTCGCGATCGGGAAGCGGCGGCACGAGCTCGCGACGCTCGAGGCGGACGCCTCCCGGCACCGCGCCTCGCTCGGCGCCTACAACTCGCGTCTTCTGGACCAGCTCGTCGCGGTGGTCACGAGCGCCACCGTGCTCGCCTATTCGGTCTACACGATCGCCCCCGAGACCGTGTCCAAGTTCCGAGGCCGGCCGCTCTACCTGACGATCCCGTTCGTCCTCTACGGGATCTTCCGCTATCTCTACCTCATGTACGCCGAGGACAAGGGAGGGAACCCGTCCGAGCATCTGTTTCGCGATCGGCCTACGCTCATCAACGTGATCCTCTGGGGTGTGGCGCTGCTCGTGATCCTCTACTGGCCCGAGGGCTGAACGTGCGGCGCGCCACCGCGCTTCGGGTCCGCTGTCCGGCGAAGATAAACCTGGGCTTCTGGATCCTCGGCCGCCGCCCCGACGGCCATCACGAAGTCGACACGATCTTGCAGGCGGTGTCCCTGGAGGACGAGATCCTGCTCGAGGCGTCGGGCGGCGAGGGGCTCGCGCTCGAAACGCGCGGGAGACCGATCCTCGGGGAAGGCGCCAACATTGTCGAGCGCGCGTGGTATTTGATTCAAGACCGCGCGGGGCGGAAGCTCCCGGGGATCCGGGTCACGCTGACGAAACGCATCCCCGTCGGGGGCGGGCTGGGGGGAGGAAGCAGCGATGCGGCCGGTTTTCTCCTCGGAGCCGACCGGCTCCTGGGATTGGCGATCGGCGGAGCGGACCTGATGGGCCTCGCTTCGCGGCTCGGAGCCGATGTTCCGTTTTTCATGCGCGGCGGAACAGCCCGCGGAACCGGTCGCGGCGACCGGGTGAGACATCTTTGTCCGGCACCCCCGGCCTGGATCGTACTCGCGACCCCACCTGTCGCAGTTTCAACAACTTGGGCCTACGGGCGGGCGAGAATTCGATTGACACTCGGGAGGGGCGCCGCTAGTATGCTGGCTGCGGCGCTTGGGCACGGACGTTGGGACGTGATTGCGCCGCTTTTGCACAATGATTTTGAGGACGTTGTCCTTCCCGAGTTCCCGGCCGTCGCGAAATTGAGGCGCGCGCTCCACGCGGGCGGAGCCTTGGGTTCGCTTCTGTCGGGCAGTGGTTCCACGGTATTCGGCCTTGCATCGACGATGGAGCACGCGCGGCGTCTGGCCGAGAGAGCGGCGGCCGAAGGAGCGCTCGTGCACGTCGTGCGCACGACGGAACGAGGCGTTGCCGTAGCGGGGCAACCCTAGCGGCACCGACCGGCACCGGAAGTTCGGGTGTGGGGGTCTGATCGGTCGGATCCAGCGATGGACTCCATGGACTTCGACGGAACGAGGTCCGGAACTCGAGGTGGGTGATACGCGATGACGCTCGAAATCACCGAGGTCCGAATTTCCCTCAGGGATGATGACAAGCTGAAAGCGTTTGCGAGCATGACCTTCAATGACGCCTTCGTCATCCGGGGTTTGAAGATCATCGAGGGGACGAACGGGATGTTCGTTGCGATGCCCAGCCGCAAGCGTCCGGATGGGACCTATCAGGACGTGGCCCATCCGATCAACAACGAGACGAGGAAGTTCATCGAGGACCGAATCCTCGACGAGTATCAGAAGGAGCGGGCGAAGCAACCGTCCCTCGTGGGAATCTCCACGTAGGGCCGGATCGAGGGCGTCCGCCGGCGCCCGGTGAACTCGATCGGGGCTCGGTCCTCGGTTCGACAAGCGGATTGGGGCGTCGGCAAGTGGTAAGCCAGGAGACTTTGGATCTCCCATCCGGAGGTTCGAATCCTCCCGCCCCAACCATTTTTTGCGCGCCTTTGCGACGCGTTTGGAGTAGGATGGTTTGCGCCGTCGAAGGGACGGCGGATTGATTTGACCCAGGACAATTGACCTCGGTCGCCGGGCCCCGGAGGCTTTGCCCTCCGGCCCATCGAGCGCTCATGGCGCGTCGGGCCCGATTGACGAAGTCGTCAATCGGCCTTGGGTCTTTTCTTTGTTCGGGGATCCCCTGGAGGGAACGATGACGGTGAAGCTTGCAGCGGACCGGAGGCGCTCGCCCGCCTTGAGCCCGCGGCCCGAATCCACCGGGATGCGCTCCGCGGAAACGCGGCTGAGACTGTTCACGGGAAACGCGAACCGCCCGCTGGCGCAGGCCATCTGCGACTATCTCGCGACCGAGCTGGGCGACGCGACCGTGGATCAATTCTCCGACGGGGAGACGTTCGTCAAGGTCAACGAGAACATCCGTGGCTCCGACATCTTCGTGTTCCAGCCGACGTTCGCCCCCGCGACCAATCTCATGGAGCTTCTCGTGATGATCGACGCCGTGCGGCGGGCGTCCGCCCGGCGGGTGACGGCGGTCATACCCTACTTCGGGTATCAGCGGCAGGATCGAAAGGACCAGCCCCGCGTTCCGATCACCGCGAAGCTCGTCGCGAACCTGATCACGACGGCGGGCGCGGACCGGGTGATGACGATGGATCTCCATTCGGCGCAGATCCAGGGGTTCTTCGACATCCCGTTCGACCATCTCTACGCGGCGCCGGTGCTCGTCGATTACTTCATGCGCCGGCAACTCCCGAACCTGATCGCGGTTGCGCCCGACATCGGAAGCGTGAAGATGGCGCGCGCGTACGCGAAGCGGCTCGGCGTGGGGCTCGCCATCGTGGACAAGCGGCGACCCCGGCCCGACGCGGTCGAGATGATGAATGTGATCGGAGAGGTCGAGGGGAAGAACGTCGTGATCTTCGACGACATCGTCAGCACCGGGTCCACGCTCGTCGAGTCGGCCGTGGCGCTCAAACGCGCCGGCGCCCAGGAGATCTACGCGGCCTGCACCCACGCGGTCCTCTGCGGCGACGCTTCGAAGCGCGTCGACGAGTCGCCCATCCAGGAATTGGTGGTGACGGACAGCATTCCGCACGTGGAGCGGGCGCTGCCGCTGAAGATCAAGGTGCTCACGGTCGCCGGGCTCCTGGGCGAGGCGATCCGCCGCATCCATGACGAAGAGTCCCTGAGCTCGCTGTTCATCTAGAAAGCACCGAACGGAAAGAAGGAAGGAGTCGCAGCATGGCCATCGTTTCGCTGGAAGCCTCCCGCCGCGAAGGCGTCGGCAAGGGCGTGGCGCGAAAGCTCCGCGTCGAGGGGCGCGTCCCCGGGGTCTACTACGGGCGCGGTGAGGAATCGATCCCGCTCGTCGTGGGCTTGAAAGAGCTCGAGGCGGTGATCCACAACGCCGAGGGGAGCAACGTCATCGTGGATCTCAAGGTCGCCGGCGCCCAGGCGAAGGAGCGCAAGGCCCTGATCCGGGAGATCCAGCGCGACCCCGTGGCCGGATCCATTCTCCACCTGGATCTCCAGCACATCTCGCTCACCGAGCGCATCACGGTCGAGGTGCCCGTCGTGCTCGTCGGGACCCCCGTCGGGGTGAAGGACGCGGGGGGGATCCTGGAGCACCTCCTGCGCGAGGTCGAGGTCGAATGCCTGCCGACGGACATCCCGTCGAAGCTCGAGGTGGACGTGAGCGCGCTCGGAATCGGCGACACGCTGCACGTGAGCGACATCAAGGCCGAGCGCGCGACGATCCAGACGGAGGCGGACCGCGCGATCGCAACCGTCGTGCCGCCGACCGTGCTCGAGGAGCCCAAGCCGGCCGAGGAAGCCGCTCCCGCCGAGCCCGAGCTGATCGCGAAGGAGAAGAAGGAGGAGGAAGAGGGCGAACCGGAGGAGGGAGGCAAGCAAGGTTAGCGTCGCGAGAATCGTCGTGGGGCTGGGTAATCCGGGGACCGAGTACGAAGGGACCCGACACAACGCCGGCTTCATGGCGGTGGATCAGCTCGCGCGGCTGCTGGGTCGCTTCAGCGGGTGGACCCGCCAGGGCGTGATGCTCCGCGGGAAGGGGAGGGCGGAGCGCCACGAGGTCGCGCTCGCGAAGCCGCAGACGTACATGAACCGGAGCGGCACCGCGGTCGGGGCGCTCCTGAGCGAGGGCTGGCTCCCGTCGGAGCTGCTCGTGATCTGCGACGACGTCTACCTGCCGCTCGGAGCGATCCGGCTCCGCCCCGCGGGCGGGACGGGCGGGCACCAGGGGCTCGAGTCGATCGTCGCCGAGATCGGCACGAGCGAATTCGCGAGGCTCAGGATCGGCGTCGGGCCGGGCCCTGGCTCCGCGGAGCTTCCCGATTACGTCCTCGCTCCGTTCACGGCGGAGGAGCGGGCCCGTTTGCCAGAATTGCTGGAGGCCGCCGCGGGAGCCGCGTTCGACGCGGCCGCGACGGGCGTGCACCAAGCGATGAACCGATGGAACCGTTACGGACTGGATCCGGTTGAGGAGTGAGAAACCAGATGAAGACCTACGAAACGACGATCATCTTCGACCCCGGCCTCGAGGAGGCCCGTATCAACGACGAGGTGGACCGCGTCTCGCAGAGCATCGGCCAGGCCGGCGGCGAGGTGGTCGAGGTCCAGCGTTGGGGGAAGCGGAAGCTGGCCTACAACATCCGGAAGCGCCGCGACGGAACGTACGTCCACGTGAAGCACAAGAGCCCGCCCGAGCTGATCGCGGAGATGGACCGGCGCTTCCGCCTGAGCGAGCTCGTGCTGCGGCATCTGACCGTGCTGGCCGTGAAGGAGTCGCCGGTCGTCGCCGAGGACGCCGCGAAGGGAGCCGAGGCCCAAGCCGCCGGCGCGGCTGGCGAGCCGGTTCCGACGGTGCCGCGGGGATGACGGCATCCGGGTCGCACACGCTCCGAAGCACGACCGCCCGAGGAGGAGAGGTTCATGGCACGTGAAGGCGAATCACGATCGTTCCGACGGAAGTTTTGCAAGCTTTGCTTCGACAAAATCGACCGCATCGACTACAAGGACGACCGGCGGCTGACCCGATTCATCACGGACCGCGGCAAGATCGTGCCGCGGCGCATCTCCGGAACGTGCGCGCGTCACCAGGCGCAGATCACCGAGGCCGTGAAGCGCGCGCGCATCCTGGCGCTCCTGCCGTTCACCAGTGAGCAGTATCGCTGACCCCGGGCGGACGCTTTCGCTCTCGAACGCGTTCCGCACGGTCGGGGCCATCCTGGTCGGCGCGGCGCTGATGGCCGCGGCGAACACCGACATTCCCTCTCCACTGCCGTGGGCGTTCGGGCTCCTGCCGCTGGGGCTCCTGTGGCTCGCCCGCAAAGTGGGTCTTCTGCTCGGGGCGCTGGCCGCGACCTCCACGACCGGAGCGCTCTACGCTTCGGGGATGAAGGAGCCCGGGCAGCTGATCTTCATCGGCGTCCTCGCGGCGGCCGGGCTTCTCCTGGCGGCCTGCGCGCGGAGGCGTCTCCCCGCGTCGTTCACGGCCACGCTCGCCACGGCGCTCGTGCTCGTCGTGGCGGGCGGATACCTCCTCTCGGGCGGGATGGAGGAGCTGACCCGGGTCCTCGCGGCGCGCATCGGCGAGCTCAAGCGCATGGAGAGCGAGCACCGTCTTTCCCAGGCGCTCGGGCTCTCCGCGGTCGAGTTCAACCGTGCGCTCGAGGAGACGGGCCGGATCTGGACGCTTCTTTTGCCCTCGCTCTTCGCGCTCAAGTGGGCGATCGTGATCGCGATCAACTGCTGGCTCGCCTCCGTTCTGTTCCAGGATGCGGACGGGTTCCCACGGTTCACGGAGTTCTCGGCGTGGCGCGTGCACCCGGCCGGCGCATGGGTCTTGGCGCTCGCCCTGATCCTCATGATCACGAGGTGGAAACCCGCATTCGAAGGGGGCGTCAATCTGGCGTTTCCGCTCGTGCTCGCGTACACGGTCCAGGGCTTCGCGGTCGCCCGGTACGTGGCGCAGGCATTCCAGATCCGGGGGCTGGTTCAAATCGCGGTGTTGGTCCTCATGTTTCTCATGCCCGTTCTCATCGCGGCGCTGACCGCGATCGGGCTGTTGGATGTCTGGTACGACTTTCGGCTGAAAGCCACACCCGACCCGGGCGCGCCCCTCGGCAGAGGGCGCGGAATGGACGACTAGGAGGAGCGATGGAGGTCATACTTCTCGAAGATATCGGCGGGCTGGGCAAGCGCGGGACCGCCGTGCGCGTCGCGGACGGTTACGCGCGCAATTTTCTCATCCCGCGCAAGAAAGCCATCGAGGCCGTCGGAAACGCACGGGCCGTCTTCAAGGACCGGGAACGCGCGCGCGTGGCCCATGAGGCGAAGCAGCGCCAGGGCGCGGAGCGGCTGCGGGAGGAGCTGATGGGGGTCTCGCTCCAGTTCAGCGTCGAGGCGGGCGACGAGGATCAGCTCTACGGTTCCGTGAGCGCCCACGACATCCAGGAGGCGCTGGCCGCGAAGGGATACTCCGTCGAGCGCAAGGCGGTGCGCCTGGCCGAGCCGATCAAGTCGCTCGGGGTCCTCGAGGTTCCGATCCACCTGTTCGAGGAGATCGAAGCCCCGGTCAAGGTCTGGGTGGTGCGGAAATGAGGCGGCGGATCGGAATTCGGCTGACGGCGCGCGTCTCGGTGGCAGGCTGCGTCCTGCTCGCCGGATTTGTCGGGGGACTCGGGGGTTGCTCGTCGACCAAGCCGCCCGCGGGAAGCGAGGCGCGATCCCGTCCTCCGCTGTGGCGCCCCGCCGCACCCGACACGAGCGGACCCGTCGTTGGAATCGTCGGCAGCCGGCGCATCACCCGGCACGACGTCGATTCGATCATTCAGGGCGCGCCGGCCTCGGTTCTCGAGGACGCGATGAGCAGCCCCGAGGAATACAAGAAGCTCGTCGAGCGGATTCTGGAGCAGGAGACCCTCTACCAGGCGGCGCTCGAGGCCGGCACGGAGTCGGATTCCGCCTATCGCGCCGAGCTTGCCGCCACGAAGCGGCAGCTTCTCGTCCGGCATTACTACCGGAACGTAGAAGCGTCGCTCCCTCCCGTTCCCGACTCCCTCGTGCGCGCCTACTACGACGAGTACGGCGAGGAATTCAAGGTCCCGGCGCGCGCGTTCGTCCGACACATCCTGCTTCCGACGCGCACCAAAGCCGACCAGGTGCGCAAGCGGCTGAAGGCGGGCGAGACCTGGGATGCGGCCTGCGCGCGGTATTCGACGGACAAGGTCAACGCGAAGGAGGGCGGCCGACTGGGCAACGTCGTGTCCGACGTCGATATCGTCCCGGGCGTCGGTCGGGCCCCGGCCATCGTGGCCGCTGCGTTTCGGCTCAGGGAAGGCGAGACGAGCGAGCCGCTCAAGAGCGATCGCGGTTGGCACCTGATCCGGGTGGAGGACGTGAAGCCGGGCGGGAAGCCGGAATACCAGCTCGTGCGGAAGCGGATCCGCGCGCACCTCGAAGGGGAGCGGACCGAAGCGTTCCAGAAGACGCTCTTCGACTCGCTGAAGCAGCGCCTCGGCGTGACGGTCTTCGACGATTCCCTCGCGCTCGCGCTGAAGCCGCCGCGGTCTGCTGCCGAGCTGTTCCAGGCGGTGCAGCAGGCCGGGTCGCCGGAGCAGCAGATCGAGCTCTTCCGGCAGATCGTCGAACGCCATGCCGACGACAAGGAGGCCGCGCAGGCCCAGTTCATGATCGGGTTCACCTACGCGGAGGAATTGGGCGACTTCACCTCGGCTAAAGCCGCGTTCGAAGAATTCCTCAATAAGTATCCGAACTCCGATCTCGTGGAGTCGGCGAAGTGGATGATGGAGAACATGCGATCGAACCGGCTCCCGCCCGGAGTCGGCGCTCCGGGCGACTCCTCGGCGGTGAACATCGCTCCTTCCGCGCCGGGCGGAGGCACGGAAACGAAACCATGAGCATGATTCCCGTTCGGGTCGGGGGTCTCGCGATCGACGAGCGCACCAAGAGCCCCGTGGTCCTCCTGCAAGAGATCGAGGGCGACCGGGTGCTGCCGATCTGGATCGGGCCGATGGAGGCGAGCGCGATTCACATGGAGCTTCTGGGCAAGAAGTACCAGCGCCCGCTGACGCACGACCTCATGATCAACATCCTCGAGGGGCTCAGCGCCCGGGTCTCACGGGTCGTGATCACCGATTTGAAAGAGAGCACGTTCTTCGCCAACATCTACATCGACGCCGGGGGGGGCGCCGTGGCGGTCGACGCGCGCCCCAGCGATTCCATCGCGATCGCCCTCCGCTCGCGCGCTCCGATCTTCATCGTCGAGAAGCTGTTCGAGAAATCGGCCCAGGAGAACATCACCGCGCCCAAGACCGAGCGAACGCCCGAGGAAAAGGCGGAGGAGCTGAGACGGTACCTCGAGGGCCTGAACCCGGAAGACTTCGGCAAGTTCAATCCCGAGGAGCTCTAGGGCCACCGGCGTGACGACCCGGCCCGTCATCGCGGGGTTTCGAGATCAGGCCCCCCGCATCCCCAAGTCCGCCTACATTGCGCCCACCGCCTCCGTGGTGGGCGATGTCGTTTTGGGGGAAGAGGCGAGCGTCTGGTTTGGGGCGGTGATCCGGGGCGACGTCGGTCCGATCCGGATCGGGGAGCGGACGAACATCCAGGACGGCTGCGTTCTCCACGTGACGGGCGGAAGAACTCCGCTTAGAGTCGGCGCCGCGGTCACCGTCGGACACCGGGTCATCCTGCACGGCGCCACGGTGGAGGACCGGTGCCTGATCGGAATGGGGTCGATCCTGCTCGACGGATGTGTGATCGGCGAGGAATCCCTCGTGGCGGCGGGGAGCGTCGTTCTCGAGGGGATGCGCGTGCCGCCGCGGTCCTTCGTCGCCGGAGTGCCCGCGCGGATCAAGGGCCCGATCCCCGAGGCTCAACGCGC
>JACQPZ010000122.1 GCA_016207265.1 Candidatus Latescibacterota bacterium
GCCAGTCCGCGGTATCGTTCGAGCGGCGTCTCGGGATCGATGCCGAACCCCAGGCACCGAGGCAGAGGCGAAAGGGAACGGCAGCGCTCGAGCATGGACTCGATTCCGGGATCGCCGCCACCGCGCCCCGTGACCCCGAGCCGCGCGACCACGTACAGGAACCCGCCCGCCGTCTCCACGAGGCGCGGGAGCCTGCCGGGCTCGGTGGTCGGCGCGATGAGCGCGATCGTCGCGATGCCGTCCGCGCGCAACCCCGCCCAGAACTCCGGCTCTTCCTCGGGAGGGAGATCCACGAGGATGACCCCGTCCACGCCTGCGTCGGATGCATCCCGGACGAACCGCTCGCTGCCGTAGTGGAGGATCGGATTGAAGTAGGACATGAGGACGATCGGCGTCTCGTGCTTCGACCGGAGGCTGCGCGCCTGCCCCAGCGCGTAGGAGAGCGTCGCGCCGGCGCGGAGCGCCGATTCCGAGGCCCTCTGGATCGTCGGACCGTCCGCGACGGGGTCCGAAAACGGCATGCCCAGCTCGAGGAGGTCGGCTCCCTCCTCGCACAAGGCCCCCGCCAGGCGATCCGACTCCGTCAAATCGGGGAATCCGGAGGTGAGGAAGGGAAGGAAGGCGACGCGGCGCTCGCGCCGCGCCACGTCGAATGCGCGGCCGATCCGCGCGGACACGGTCAGCCGCTCAGGGCCG
This sequence comes from Candidatus Latescibacterota bacterium, assembly GCA_016207265.1. Taxonomy (GTDB): domain Bacteria; phylum Eisenbacteria; class RBG-16-71-46; order SZUA-252; family SZUA-252; genus WS-7. The sequence goes on from JACQPZ010000122.1 coordinate 697, forward strand.
CGGCCCTGCGATAGGCTTCCCTGGCCCGCGACGGCAACTCCTTCTTGTCGTAGGCGACGCCGAGCAGGCGGTGGACGCGGGGGTCGTCGGGTCTGAGCCGCGCTGCGGTCTCGAGGGCGAGGATGGCCTGGTCGACCGCTTCCTGGCTGTTGTACGCGACGCCGAGGTAATAGTGGAGGCGCGCGTCGTCGGGACGCCGCTCGATCGCCTGCTTCAGCTCGGAAACGGCGCGCGCGTAGTTGCCGGCCCGCTGGTGGAGAAGGGCGAGCGCGTACAAGCTCTCCACGTTGCCGGCGTCGAGCCGCACCGACTCGGCCAGCGTCGCCTCCGCCTGCTCCAGCTCATCCTCTGCGAGGAGCGCCCATCCGAGATTGAAATGGGCCTCCGAGCATCCGGGATCGATGGAGACGGCGCGTCGGAACTCGTCCAGAGCCTCCTCGCGAAGCCCCGCCTCGGCATAGAGGACGCCGAGGTTCGAGTGCGCCTCGCCGCAGCCGGGATCCTCGCGCAGGGCCCGCTCGAGAGCCCGCACGGCGCCCTCGCGGTCGCCGAGATCCGCCCGTGAGAGACCCAGGTTCACCCATCCCTTGACGGAGTGCTCCTTGAGCCGCACGACCTCCTCGTAGGCGGCGCGCGCCTGCGCCGGGCGCCCCTGGCGTCCGTGGTGAAGCCCCTGCCGATACCACGACTCCGCGTCGCGAGGGTCCGCCTCGAGGGCCTGTCGGAAGCAGAGATCCGCTTCCTCGAAGGCGCCCGAGCGGGAGAGGAGATCGGCCAGGGTGGAGAGCATCTCGGCGTGGCGGGGATGGGTCATGATCCCCTGGCGGAGGATATCGGTTGCGCGCTCCCTGTGGCCCTCGAGCGCGAAGATCCTCGCCGCCTGCAGCACCTGCTCCGGGTCGGAGGAGCCGCGGACGAGGCTCTCGGCGAGCGCGAGGCTCTCTTCCGTCCCGGCTCGCACGGTTCCCAAGGATGGATCCGGAATGGCCATCGGCAGCGCCCGATTCACGGGCGCAGACTAGGGAGCGCTCGAAGACCGTGTCAACGGAAAAAGGGCGCGGGGAGCGCCCCTTACTGGATGACTTCCATCTCCCGGGTGAAGGAGTCGTCGACGCCCTCCGCCCGCCGCTTCTTCCCGCCCGCTTTCCCCGGAACGTCCGGCTGCACGCGTATGGAAAGCTCGAACGTGAGCGTGATCGTGCCCGAGCGGGGCAGAGATCCCAGATCGATCGGGATCGTGATCCGCCGTGTCTCGCCGGCGCCCGCTTCGGCGGCGGAGTGCCGGACGGCCGGTGCATTGCCCTTCGATCCGATCCCTTCGGGCTCCCGCTCGAAGTCGCCGGAAACGTCGTCATCGGCCGTGCCCGTGTTCGCGGGGGCGGTATCGGGCGAAGGACCGGCGACCGCCGCAGGCGCCCGATCGATGAGATCCTCGTCCGTGAGCACCAGCTCTTCCTCCGCGTTCAAGGCGCGCGGGGCGTCCGTCGGGACCGCGGGGGCATCGTCGATCAGGGCCTCGTCCGAGAGAAGCGGAGCGGGCTCGATGGACGCTTCGCTCGGGGGCGCCGGGACCCGGGCGGGCTCGAGGTCGCGCGCCGCGCGGGTGGGCTCGGGCTCGGGGGACGTGCGCGGCTCGCGGGCCGGCTCCGCGGCCCCCGCTGTTTCCTCCCGGGCTCCCTTGCCCCGCTTCAGATACTTGAGGAGCTTCCCGCCAGAGGCCGCGCGCTCCGATTTCTTGGGCGGCGCGGGCTCGGCGGCGGACGCATCCTTCGCCGAAGCGGCGGTCTCGCGCGCCTGCCTCGAAATCGATCCGCGATCCTTGTCGAGCACGTCCTTCGAGATCTTGGCGAGCAGGAGCTTCGAGACTCCTCGGAGCGTTTCGAAGACGCCGACGCCGTTCGCGGCCTGAGCCTCGAACCACGGCAGGTTGTTCCGGTTCAGCTCCCGATTCAGCTCCTCGATCGGGATCGCGTTCGGTAGATCGCGCTTGTTGAACTGGAGCACGAGAGGAATCGACCGCATGTCGATTCCATACGCCTTCAGGTTCATCTCCAGATTCGCGAGGCTCTCCCGATTCTCGGCCATCTTGTCGGCCGCCGAGTCGGCGACGAACACCACCGCGTCCACGCCCTTCAGAACAAGCTTCCGGGTCGCGTTGTAGTAGACCTGTCCTGGCACGGTGTAGAGCAGGAGGCGCGTCTTCATGCCC
>JACQPZ010000140.1 GCA_016207265.1 Candidatus Latescibacterota bacterium
GGCGGGAACGCCGGACATGTGGCTCCTGGGCCGGGTCTCGGTCCGTCGCAAATTCCAGATTCTGGGGCTTTGCCTCCTCTCCATCGCGGCCTTCCTGGCGCTCGGCCTCTTCACGCGCGACGCGCGGGACCAGGGCGTCGACCTCCTGGGGAGCGGCACCGTCCGGAACCAGGGCGGCGTGCTGGGCGCGTGGATCGCGGCCGCGCTGGTCGCCGCGCTCGGATTCGTGGGCGCGTGGACGGTTCCCGTCGCGCTCCTCGCCTGGGGATGGAACCGGGTCCGCCTGAGACCCGCGCTCGAGCTGGGAATCCGCACCGGCCTCGCCGTCCTGGGCGTGTCCGCGCTGCTTGGCTTCATGCACCTCGTGAGCGGCGGCAACCGGCCCCTCTCGGGCGGGCTCGGGGAGTGGGTCGGCTTCACCGCGGCGCGCTTCCTGGGGAGAATCGGCGGCGAGCTCGTGCTCGGGACCGCGCTCGTGGTCCTCGTTCTGGTCGCGTTCGAGATCGGCTCTTCATCCTCGGTCCGAAACGCCGCCCAGGCGGCGCTTCGATTCCTCTTCGCTCCCTTCCTCCGCGCGGGCGGGCGCCCGGGCTCCGGGGATGCTCCCGCGGAGCCCGAGCCCCACGCGACATCTCCGGCGCGACGGCCCCGAAAGCCCCCCGCGGTCGAGGAAGAGGAGGTCGCGAGCGCGTGGAGGGCGGCGGACGAGAAGGCACGGCAGGCGTCCCGTCCCCGGATCGTCGGGCGTCGCGAGGCCGAATCCCGCGCGGAGCCGCTCAGCATTCCGTTTCCGCCCGCGCCCCCGAGGGCCGAATCGAAGCCGCCCGCGGGCACGCGGGAATCGGCCGTCTCGGCGGCCGGGACCGCGGACCCCGGACTGCGCCTGGGTCCCGCGCTCGCGCCTGCCCTGACACTCCCTCCGATCGATCTTCTCGACCGCCACGAGACCACCCGGCACGTGATCCACGAGGAGGAGCTTCTCGCGCTCTCGCGCGTGCTCGAGCGGACCCTCTCGGATTTCGACGTCGAGGGCAAGGTCTCGGAGGTTCACCCCGGGCCGGTCATCACGCTCTTCGAGTACGAGCCCGCGCCCGGGATGAAGGTGAACCAGATCCTGAACCGGCAGGACGACCTCGCGCTCGCGTTGAAAGCCCAGCGGATCCGCATCGTGGCCCCGATTCCGGGGAAGGCGGCGGTGGGAATCGAGATTCCGAATCGTCTCAAGGCGACCGTCTCGCTGCGCGAGATCCTCTCTTCGCCCGCGTTCCGCGACACGCACGACGCGCTGCCGCTCGCCCTCGGGAAGGATGTGGCCGGGATCCCGTTCGCGACGTCGCTCGAGCGGATGCCGCACCTCCTCATCGCCGGCGCGACGGGCTCCGGGAAGAGCGTCTGCATCAACACGCTGATCATGAGCCTTCTCTACACGCGGACCCCGGCCGAGCTTCGGCTCATCCTGATCGATCCCAAGATGCTCGAGCTGACGCCCTATAACGGCATCCCTCACCTCCGGATGCCGGTCGTGACGGATCCGAAGAAGGCGGCTCAGGCGCTCCGTTTCTGCGTGAAGGAGATGGAGCGCCGCTACCAGGCGCTCGCGAGGCACGGCGCGCGCAACATCGACGCGTACAATCGGCTCGACCTCGATCCGGCGAAGGTGGAGGAGCCGAGGCTCCCCTACCTCGTCGTCGTTGTGGACGAGCTGGCGGATCTCATGGCGCTGCTTCCCACCGAGATCGAAGAACCGATCGGCCGGTTGGCCCAGATGGCGCGCGCCGTGGGGATCCACCTGATCCTCGCGACGCAACGCCCCTCCGTGGACGTCATCACGGGGATGATCAAGGCGAACTTTCCCTCGCGAATCGCGTTCCAGGTCGCGAGCCGCACCGATTCCCGGGTGATCCTCGACATGAACGGCGCGGAGAGCCTCCTGGGCCACGGGGATTGCCTGTTCCTTCCCGCCGGGAAGCCGGAGCCGTACCGGATCCACGGGGCGTTCGTCTCGGGCGAGGAGATCGAGCGGGTGGTGGACTTCCTGAAGAGCCAGGGCGGCCCCGTCGTGGCCGACGATTCCGTGCTGGTGGAGACCCGGGTGACCGAATCCGATGCCGACGACGAGATGTACGAGGAGGCCATGCGCCTCGTTGTGCTCCACCAACAGGCCTCGACCTCGATGCTGCAGCGTCGGCTCAAGGTCGGATACTCGCGGGCGGCGCGTCTCCTGGACCTTCTCGAGGAGCGTGGCGTCGTGGGTCCCCCGGACGGCGCGAAGGGCCGCGACGTCCTCGTGACCGAGCAGGAGATGGAGATGCGCGAGCCCGGAGACCCGCGCGGAGTCGGGAGCGGCTCGTGATGCGCGCCGCGACGGCCGCTTCGCCGGGATCCGAGGTGGCACCGGGCCGCCGCGCACGCGTCCTGCTCGTGACCCTGGGCTGCGCGAAGAACCTGGTCGATTCCGAGATCATGGCGGGGCTCATGACACGCGGCGATTTCGACATGACGGCGCGTCCCGAGGACGCCGACCTCGCCGTGGTGAACACCTGCGCCTTCATCGGGCCTTCGCAGCGGGAGTCGATCGACCGGATCCTGGACCTGGCGGCCCTGAAGCGGGAGGGGTCGATCCGGGGTCTCGTCGTGGCGGGCTGCCTGGCGCAGCGGTATCAGGCGGAGCTGCTCGGGGAGATCCCGGAGATCGACGCGGTCTTGGGCACGGGGCAGGTCGACGCCATCGTCCGCGTCGCGAACCGGGTCGTTCGCGCGCCGGGAAGCCGAATCCTCGAAGTCGGGCCCCCGGGCACGGCCGTCGACTTGGCGGCGCACCGTGCGATCTCGACGCCGGAGCACGTGGCGTATCTCAGGATCGCGGACGGCTGCGATTCCCGGTGCACGTTCTGCATCATCCCCAAGCTCCGCGGCGATCTCCGGAGCCGGCCGCTCGAGGCGGTGCTCGACGAGGCGAGGCGCCTCGCCGAAGGGGGAACGCAGGAGCTTCTGCTCATCGCCCAGGATTCGACCTCGTACGGCGCGGATCTCTACGGCGCTTCGCGCCTGCCGGAGCTTCTCCGCGCGCTCGCGTCCATCGACGGCATCGAGTGGATCCGCGTGCACTACACGCACCCAAAGTCCTGGAGCGACGCCCTGACCGCGGTGTTCGAAGAGGAGGGTAAGATCTGCCGCTACGTGGACATTCCCCTCCAGCACGTGACGGACCCGATGCTCCGGAGGATGCGGCGCGAGGTCCGCCGGGCGGACCAGGAGCGCCTGATCGAGAC
>JACQPZ010000124.1 GCA_016207265.1 Candidatus Latescibacterota bacterium
GGGAACCGACCGGCTCGCGCGGGACCCGCAGCGTGTAGGCATACCGGCGCCCGTCCAGATCGTACCCGACCCGGATCCGGGACCGCGTGAGCGCCGTCATCACGGCGCTGCGCGGGTTCGAGACCATGTCCAGCACGAGGTCGTAACCCCCGCGGAGGAGCTTCGCATAGAGGGCGGCCTGGGCGGCAAATGAGCGGCGGTCGAACTCGAGCACGCGGTCGATGTCGGGATTGCCTCGAAGGATCTCCGACATCCCGCGGGCGGTGAGCACTTCGACCGCGGCGCCCGGAAGGCCGCGCTTGAGCGCGCGGAGTGCGGGCGTGGTGAGCAGGAGGTCCCCTCCGGCGCGGTGGCGGATCACGAGCGCCCGTCTCACGTCCGAAAGATCCACCCGCGGCGCGGGAGGGGTCTCACGCGGAGGCACGGGCCGCCTTTCCGTGCGCCAGGGCGCGGCGGATCGCGTCGAGCGCGTCCCTTACGGGGATCCAGTCCATGCAGTCCATTCGCGCGCACTCGTGACGGTGGCAGGGACGGCACCAGATCGCGCGGCAGAGGGTCTGGTGTCCCTCGCCCGCGTCATAGGGGAACCAGATTTCGGGAACGGTCGGCCCGAGGATTCCGACGGTCGGTATACCGAGCGCCGGGCCGGCATGGAGCGGGCTTCCGTCCACCGTGACGAGTGCGTCGAGCGCCGCGACGACTCCCCAGTGGGCGCGAAGCGCGAGGTTCGCGAGGATCGGCACCGCGAGCCCCGCCCTTCCCAGGGAAGACTCGATGGCTCCGGCGATGCGTCGTGCGAGATCCTCTTCGCCGGGCCCGGCGAGGAGGAGGCCCCGCGCTCCGAGCATGGGGAGCGAGCGCAAGACCGCGGCGAAGCGCTCCTCGGGCCATCGTTTCGCGGGCCAGCGGTTCCCCGCGTGGATCCCGACCCGTGCGTCTCCCCGCGGCGGGAGCGCGGCGTCGAGCCTGGCCCGCCCCTCGGCCCGCTCCCGCTCGGTCAGATGGATGCGCGGCCACCGTTCGCGCGGCGGGATCCCGAGCACCTCGAGCGAACGGAGGTGATGGGAGATCGCGGAGAGGGGCTCCGTCACCGGGGGAACGGGATGCGTGTAGAGCCTCGCTCGCCCGCGCCGGGCCGGCCCGACACGGACCGGAGCGCCGGTCCACGCGGCGAGGATTGCGCTGCGAGGGTTTCCGTAGAGGTCGATCACCCAGTCGTAGCGCGATGCGCGGAGCTTCCCGAGGAGGCCGGGCGACGCGGGGAGGACGGCGCCGAGCCGCCGCTCCAGCGTGAAGACCCGATCGATTGCCGGATGTCCCATCGCGGCTTGAGCGGGCGCCGCCTCTGCGAGAAAGTCGATCGCGCAGTCCGGAAACGCAGCGTGGATCGCGTCGACGACGGAGAGCGACAGAATCGCGTCCCCGATTCGACGCAGCCGGGTCACGAGCGCCCGGCGAGGCCGCGGGACCTCCGGGCGCAGGAGCTCGGGCTTCAGCGCTCCGCGCTCATCCACCCTGCGTTCCCCCCGGGTCGGCGCGGAGGCCCAGGCGGATCCGCCGGATCATGTCGCTGCTCCCGTGCTGCTTCGGATCCCCCACGATGATCGTCCGGACGCCGAGCGACTCCGCGACCGCCCGCTCCGGGACGGTCTCGGTCGTGTAGTCGGTCCCCTTCGCGTGGAGCGCGGGACGGATCCGGCGCAACACTTCCTCCGCGGAGGGCTCGTCGAACCACGTGACCCAGTCCACGCATGCGAGCGCCGCCACGATTTCCATCCGCTCCTCGAGAGGAAGGAGCGGACGGCCGGGACCCTTGAGCTTTCGCGCCGAGGCGTCCGCGTTGACCGCGACCAGGAGCCGCTTCCCCGCCGCCTTCGCGCCCTCGAGATAGCGGACGTGGCCCACGTGCAGGAGGTCGAAGATTCCGTTCGCGAGGACGAGCCCTTCCCGGGTCGCGGGGGCGCTCCTGAGACGCTCCTCGATCGTCTCGATCGGCACGATCTTGGAGGAAGTCATCCGGTCACCCTCGGCGCGGGATGCGCGCGCATCGCTTCCAGAAGCTCCTCGCGGCTCACCGTGGCGGTGCCGCGCTTCATGACGACGACGGACGCGGCGTAGGTCGCGAGCATCGCGGCCTCCAGCTGCGATCCTCCCGCGGCGAGCGCCAAGGCCGCGGTGGCCGAGACGGCGTCGCCCGCTCCGGTCACGTCGGCCACGTCGGCGGATCCGACGATGGAGAGCGCGCGAGGCCGCGCGCGCCGCTCGAAGACGAGCATCCCGTCGCTCCCCCGGGTGATCCAGACACACCGGGCTCCCGCCGCGCGGATCAGCGCTTCTCCGGCGCGCTTGAGCGCCGCGGTTCCCAGCGAGGGAAGACCCATGGCGTCTCTCACCTCGTGCTCGTTCGGGGTCAGCAACGTCGCGCCGCGATAGCTCCGAAGCGCGTATCGCGAGTCGACCACCACCGGGATCTCGGCGCGCTTCGCCTCGGCCAGCGCGGCGCCACGCACCGCGCGGCTCAGGACTCCGTACCCGTAGTCCGAGAGAAGGACCGCGTCCGCCCTGCGGACGGCCGCCCTCACGCTTCGGATCAGCGCCGCCTCCGCCCCCCGCGTGGGAGCTTCGGAGCGGCCGCGGTCCAGCCGGACGATCTGCTGGCGCGCGGCGTGGCTCGAGCCCGCGAGAACCCGGGTCTTCACGACGGTCCCGGAGCGCCCGTCCCGGTAGAACCAGCGCGTCGCGAGGCCGGAGGACCGGAGGGCCCGCCTGAGGGTGATCCCCGCCGGGTCCTCCCCGAGCCGTCCGACGAGCAACGGCACGCCCCCCAGAGCGCGCACGTTCATCGCCGCGTTCGCAGCCCCGCCCGGCACGTGCCGCTCCTCCTCGTAGTCGAGGATCAGCACGGGAGCTTCGCGCGAGATCCGCGAGGAGCGGCCGACCCAGTAGCGGTCCAGGACCAGATCGCCGATCACCGCGACCGAGCGGCGCCTGAGCCGCCGGGCAAGCGCTTCGAGCCGGCCTCGGTCCGGCGGCGCCGGTTTCATCCGCGGATCACGTGCGCGGCGGCTTCCTTGAGCCGCGCACGGGCCCACCGGTCCGCGTCCCGGATCGAATCCAGCGTGAGGGCACCGGCGGGCCGGTGCGCGTTCAAGACCTCCTCGACGATCGGGATCAGATCGCCGAATCGGATTCTCCGGTTCAGGAAGAGCCGTACGGCCTCCTCATCGGCGGCGTTCAGCACGGCGGGCGCGGTGGACCCCGCCACGAGCGCGCGGCGCGCGAGGGAAAGCCCGGGGCAACGGACCGGATCGGGAGGCTCGAAGGTGAGCGTGGCGAAATCCACGAGGTCGAGACGCGGGAGCGCCGAGCACCAGCGCTCGGGATAACTGATCGCGTACAGGAGCGGGAGCCTCATGTCGGGCACCGATAGCTGCGCCACGACCGACCCGTCGATGAACTCGACGAGCGCGTGGACGATCGACTGGGGGTGGATCAGCACGTTAAGCCGGTCCGGCTCGAGTCCGAACAGCCACCGGGCCTCGATCAGCTCGAACCCCTTGTTCATGAGGGTCGCGCAATCGACCGTGATCCGCTCCCCCATGGACCAGGTGGGGTGCTCGAGCACCTCCTCGGGCGTCGAATCCTGGATCGTCTTCGGGTCCCGGCGGAGGAACGGCCCGCCCGAGGCGGTGAGGGTGACGCGGCGGACGTCGCGCACGGAAAAGGAACCGAGACACTGAAACACGCCGCTGTGCTCCGAATCGACCGGCAGCATGAGCCCGCCCGAGCGGCGGGCGATTTCGGTCAATAGCTCCCCCGCGAGGACCACCGATTCCTTGTTCGCGAGCGCGACCCGCTTCCCGCGTTCGAGCGCGGCGACCGTGGGAGCGAGGCCGATGCTCCCGACGACCGCGTTCACGACGACGTCGGCGTCTTCGTCCTCGGCGAGCTCGACCAGCGCCTGGTCCCCCTCCAGGACCGCTCCTCCCTTCCAGGTCGCTCGGGCCCGGGCGGCGGCCGCCGGATCCACCAGCGCGATCCGACGCACGCCGAACTCCTCGGCGGCGCGCAGGATCGGGGCGTGGCTCTTTCGTGCCGCCAGCGACACGAGGCGGATCCGGTCGCGGTATGCCCGCGCGAGATCGAGGGCGGCGGCGCCGATCGAGCCGCTCGCGCCGAGCAGGGCGACCCGGATCATCGGCCGTACACCTGTAAAACAAGGAAGTAGTAGACGAGCGGCGCTGCGAACAGGATGCTGTCGAATCGGTCGAGCACCCCGCCGTGTCCGGGGATGAAGCTGGAGGATTCCTTGGCGTCGGCGTCGCGCTTCAGGAGCGATTCCACGAGGTCTCCGAGCTGCGCGAAGACGCCCACGAGGGCGCCCAGCACGAGCGCCTCCGGAACGGAAAGGTACCGCGCGAACCAGATCCGGGCCAAAAGCCCTGCCGCGACGCACGCCAGAAGTCCGGCCACGGCGCCCTCGGTCGATTTGTGCGGGCTGATACCCGGAGCAAGCCGGTGCCTTCCCCACCCGCGGCCGACGAGATAGGCCGCCGTGTCGCAGGACCACGCGAGGAAAAACGGCAGCAGCGCGTACGACATCCCGAGCGCGTAGGGCTGCCTCAGCGACCACGGAAGCTCTCGGAGCGCGCACACGTGCGAACCGAGCCACCCGACGTAGAGCACGCCGAGCAGGGTCGCCGACACGTTGACGAGCGTCTGCTTGCCGGAGCCACGCCGCAGCTCCGCCAGCAGCACGGCCACGAGCAGAATGGTCAGGAGGCCGGCGACGTGCCATTCCTCCGTGCGGTGCGTCCGCAGGCGGACGTAGACTCCGATCGGGAAGATGAGCGCCGCGAGGAACCCCGACTTCCAATGCGGCGCGAGCCCCTTCGACGACATCATCCGGTAGAACTCGAACAACGCGAGCGCGACCATGACGAGGGCGAACACGAGATAGGCGGGCCCGCCGACCCAGGCCATCCCCACGAGGAGCGGCAGGAACACGGCGGCGCTCACGACCCGCATCAGAAGCGACGGATCTCCGCTGGGCGCGGGCTTCAGGGTCGGCTCCTGACCCTCGCCCCGATCAGCGAGTTCTGCCGAAGCGACGGCTTCTGCTTTGGAAGTCATAGACCGCCTGCCGGAGATGTTTTCGACGGAAATCGGGCCACAGAGTGTCCGTGACCCAGAACTCGGCGTACGCGAGCTGCCAGAGCAGGAAATTCGAGATGCGAAGCTCTCCGCTCGTTCGGATCAGAAGATCGGGGTCGGGGAGCCCGTTCGTGTCCAGGTTCTCGGCGATCATGGACTCGTCGATCCGCGAGAGCGGGACGCGGTGGTCGCGGTCGTTCGAGACCACCCGGCGAACGGCGTCGACAATCTCCGCCCGGCCGCTGTAGGAAAGCGCGAGCACGAGGATCATGCCCCGGCCGTCCGCGAGATAGCGCCGCGTGTCCTCGAGGATGGTCCGGCTCCGCTCCGGAAGGAGATCCAGCCGTCCGATCGTCCGGAGCTGCACGCGGTTCTTCTTGAGCTCCTCCCGCTCCTCGCGGAGCACTTCTTCCAGAATGCGCATGAGACCGCTCACCTCTCGAGGGCCCCGGTCCCAGTTCTCGAGCGAGAAGGTGTAGAGCGTGAGGACCCGGACGCCCAGCTCCACACAGCCCTCGACCGCCTCGCGCACGGCGCGACGCCCCGCCCGATGCCCCATCAGGCGCGGAAGGCCGCGGCGTTCCGCCCATCGCCCGTTTCCGTCCATGATGATGGCGATGTGCTCCGGAACCGGTCGCTTGAGCACCTGTTCGAGGGTGGGCGCAGATCGCGTGGGATTCATTGTCGGCCGTGGGACGGGAAACAAAACGGGCCCGCCGAACCGAGGTCCGGCAGCCCGATCGCGATACGGAAGCCTTCCGCTGCGTCGGGGTCGCATGGAAGCCCGGCGCGGCACGGGTTCAGGGCTTCAGACCTCCATGACTTCGGCCTGCTTCTTTCCAAACAGGTCGTCCAGGCTGCCGATGTACCGATCCGTCAACTTCTGGACTTCCGCTTGGGCCTTCTTGGAGTCATCTTCGGAGATTTTGTGCTCCCTTTCCAGCTTTTTCAGTTCCTCATTGGACTCCCGCCGGATGGTCCGGACGCGGACGCGGCCGTCTTCCACGATTTTCCCCAGGACCTTGACCAGGTCCCTCCGGCGCTCCTCGGTCAGCGTGGGGAGCGCGAGGCGAACCACGGAGCCGTCGTCCGCGGGATTGAGCCCGAGGTCCGATTTCTGAATTGCCTTCACGATCTCCGGGAGCACGGACCGCTCCCAGGGTTGAATGACGATGAGCCGCGGCTCGGGGATGCTGATGCTCGCGACTTGCTGGAGCGGCACTGGGTTCCCGTAGTACTCGACGCGGATGCCGTCGAGCAAAGACGTCGTCGCCTTGCTGGTCCGAAGCGTCGCGACCTCGTGCCGGATCGTCTCGATCGCCTTCTTCATCCGCTCCTCGGCAACCTTGATCAGCTTCAGGTCCATCCTAGACCTCCACGACGACCCGGGTTCCCACGGATTCACCTCGAAGCGCGCGCACCAGATTGCCCGGCACCGTAACGTTGAAGACGACCATCGGCAGCCGGTTGTCCATCCCCATCGTGAACGCGGTCATGTCCATGACGTTCAATCGGCGGTCGATCGCCTCGAAGTAGCTCAGGGAATCATAGCGGACGGCGGCGGGATTGCGCATCGGATCTTCGGAGAACACGCCGTCCACCTTGGTTCCCTTGAGCAGCACATCCGCCCCGATCTCCACGGCCCGCAGGACGGCGGCGGTGTCGGTCGTGAAGTAAGGGTGGCCCGTGCCGGCGGCCAGGATCACGACGCGGCCCTTCTCCAGATGCCGAACCGCGCGGCGGCGGATGTAGGGCTCCGCCAGCGAGCGCATCTCGA
>JACQPZ010000125.1 GCA_016207265.1 Candidatus Latescibacterota bacterium
AGCCGGTGGCCTACCTCTTCATCAGCGGGAACATCGCCGAGCTCCTGACCCAGTTCGGCTTTCATCTCGTGTATCCCGAGGTCACCGCGCTTCAATGCGGGATCAAGAAGACGGCCGGGCAGTTCATCCTGAAGGCGGAAGAACTCGGCTATTCGCCCGACGTCTGCGGCTACGTGAAGAACGACATCGGGCTCCTCCACTCGGGGAACGCATCGCCGATGGGCACGCTCCCGCCGCCGAGCCTCCTCGTCTGCAACTACAGCGGCTGCCGCACCTACGTGAAATGGTTCGAGGCGTTGGCGGAATACTACAGAGCGCCCCTCTTCGTCCTCGACGTTCCGTACCGCCGCGGCGACGCCCTCGATCCCGAGGACGTCCGATACGTCGTCGGTCAGATGCGGGAGCTGGTCGAGGTCTGCGAGCGGATGACGGGGAAGCGATTCGATCTGGACCGGTTCCGGGCAGATCTCGCGGAGACCGCGCTCGCCGAGGATTACTGGGTGAAGATCCTGAATTCCGCGCGCCGCGTTCCGTCCCCGTTCGACGCCTATTTCGAGGCCGTGTTCTTCATGGCCCCGCTCTACGTCCTGCGCGGCACGGCCGACTGCCTCCGATACTACGAGGCCGCGTGGAAGGAGATCGACGAACGCATCCGGCACGGGCTCGGCCCCGTGGCCGAGGAGCGCTTCCGCGTCGTCATCGAAGGGCCGCCTCCGTGGCCCCATTTCCGGAGCTTCTGGGAAATGTTCCGGAAGTGGGGCGTGGTCGCGGTCGCCTCGACGTACTCGAAGGTCGGCGGCCTCTACGATCAGAACGTGCGGCACGACCCGGCCCGGCCGTTCGCGAGCATGGCGGAGTACTGCATCAACTGCTACACGAACTGGAATCTCGGGCTGCGCCGGGACCTCATGCGCCGATACTGCGCGGACTACCACGCCGACGGCATGGTGATCCACTCCGTGAAGAGCTGCCGTTCCTTCTCGGTGGGGCAGGCCGATACCCGGGAGGTCTTTTCGAAGGAGTTCCACATTCCCACGCTGTTCATCGAGTCCGACCTCGCCGATCCACGCTACTTCTCCGCGGCGCAGCTCAAGAACCGCATCGACGCGTTCTTCGAGGGGCTCGCCCACCGGAAGCTCGTGGGCGCGGGCGGGGCGGGGGCTGCGCCCGGGGCGGCCGGTGCGGCCGGGGCGCCCGGGGCGGCCGGACCGGGAGGGAACCCGTGATCGTCGCGGGCGTGGACGTGGGCTCGACCGCGACCAAGGCAATCCTGCTTGACGAGAATCACCGGATCGTCGGCCGCGCGCTGATGAACACCGGAGCCAACGTGGTCCGCGCGGCCCAGCGGGTATTCGCGGAGGCCACGGCGCAGGCGGGCCTCGAGGAGCACGAGGTCGCGCAGGTCGTGGGCACGGGCTACGGGCGATACAAGGTCACCTTCGGGCACGCCCAGGTGACTGAGATCTCCTGCCACGCGCGCGGAGCGGCGTTCCTTTATCCGAACACGCGGATCATCCTGGACATCGGCGGCCAGGACACGAAGGTGATCCGGATCACCCCGGGCGGGGACGTCGAGGACTTCTGCATGAACGACAAGTGCGCCGCCGGAACGGGACGATTCCTCGACGCCGCAGCCGTCACGATGGGGATCCCGCTCGAGGAGATCGGACCGCGCTCGCTCCAGTACAAGCAGACGCTCAAGATCACGAACGTCTGCACCGTGTTCGTCGAGTCGGAGATCCTCGCGCATCTCGCGCGGGGACGCGCACCCGCCGATATCCTGCGCGGCGTACACATGGCCATCGCGACGCGCAGCGTCGCGCTGATGCGGCGCGTGGGTCTCGATCCGGAGATCACCTTCACCGGAGGGGTCTCGCGGAACATCGGCATCCGGAGCGCGCTGGAGGAGAAGCTCGGGCAGACGCTCAACGTGAGCGCGGAATCGCAGTACATCGGCGCGATCGGCGCCGCGTTGTTCGCATTCGACCGCTGCGTGGCGGCGGCGAACGCCGGAGGGGCGGATGGAGCCCTGGATCGCGGGGATTGACGTCGGGGTGCGGATGGCGCGCGCGGTCCTGCTGGACGGCGCGGGCCGGGCCGGCGCGCGCGCCTGCGTCCCGAGCGGAGCCTTCTTCACGAAGGCCGCGGAGCAGGTGTTCGGCGAAGTGCTGAGCGCGGCGGGGATCGCGCGCGAGGACGTGGCCTACGTCACAAGCACCGGGTACGGGCGCTACCAGGTCCCTTTCCGCGACCTCCAGGTCACCGAGATGACCTGCCACGCCGCCGGCGCCATCGGCCTTTTCCCGGGAACGCGGACCGTGCTCGATGTCGGCGCTCAGAACACACGCGTGATGGGAGTGACTCCGGAGGGTCGCGTGGCGCGGTTCCAGATGAACGACAAGTGCGCGGCCGGGGCGGGACGGTTTCTCGAGCGGGTCTCATCGGCGCTCGAGGTGCCGCTCGCCGAGATCGGCCCCATCGCGCTTCAGTCACACGATCCCCAGCCGATCAGCAGCGTCTGCGCGGTGCTCGCGGAATCGGAGGTCATCAATCTCGTGAGCCAGGACCTGCGCACGGAGGACATCCTCCTCGGGATCCACGTCTCCATCTGCGAGCGGATCAAGGGCCTGGTCCAGCAGGCGGGACTCAAGCCCGAGCTGACGCTCACGGGGGGCATGGTCCACAACGCCGCCATGGTGCGGGTCCTGGAGGAGGGATTGGAGATCACGATGAACGTGTCGCCGGAGAGCGAATACGCCGGAGCGTACGGCGCGGCGCTCCTCGGAAGGCGACGGTACGACAAGCGAAGGAAGGAGGGAGCGTCGTGAGAGCCGCCGTGTTCGTGGGGCCGAACCAACCGCTTGAGATCATGGAGGTCCCGCGTCCCAAGCCGGGACCCGGGGAGGCGCTCGTGCGCGTGGCGGCGTGCGGCGTGTGCCACACCGACCTTCACTACATCGACCACGGGGTCAAGACCTTCGCGCCGCCTCCGATCATCCTCGGCCACGAAGCCGCGGGCGTCATCGAAGCGCTGGGCCCGGACGCGCACGGCCGCCGCGTGGGCGACCGCGTGCTGATTCCCGCGGTCGTGGCGTGCGGCGCGTGCGAGAGCTGCCGCCGCGGGCGCGAGAACATCTGCGACAACCTCCGGATGTTCGGGAACAACATCCCCGGGGGCTACGCCGAGTACGTCGCGGCGCCCGCGAAGGACTGCATCCTTATGCCGGAGGAGATCCCGCTCGAGGAAGGCTCCATCATCGCCGACGCGGTCTCGACGCCCTTTCATGCGGTGAAGAACCGCGCCAAGGTGCGCGCGGGAGAGTCGGTGGCGGTGTTCGGGTGCGGCGGGCTCGGCATGAACGTCGTGCAGTGCGCCGTCGCGTTCGGCGCGAGCGTGATCGCCGTCGACGTGAACGGGAAGAAGCTCGAGACGGCGCGCGCGCTGGGCGCGGGCGAGACGGTCAACCCGGCCGACGTGGACCGGGTGGACAAGGCGATCAAGAAGCTCACGGGCGGAGGCGTGGACGTCGCGTTCGAGGCGATCGGGAGGCCCGAGACGATCCGGCTCGCGTTCGACTCGGTCCGCCGGGGCGGGCGGTTGTGCCAGGTGGGGTACTGCGCGGAGGATGTGGCGCTTCCGGTCGCGAAGCTCATGTACTACGAGATCGAGATGCTCGGAAGTCTCGGCTGTCCCACGGTCGAGTATCCGCCGCTCCTCGATCTCGTGCGGCGGGGGCGGATCCGGCTGCAGGCGATGGTGACGGCCCGGCTGCCGCTCGAGGAGATCAACCGGGCGTTCGACCTCCTCCGCCGCGGCGAGGGGCTCCGGACGATCGTCCTGCCCGGCGGCGGGCCCGGGGACCGTTCGACCGCCGGCGACCGAGCCGCGGCCGGCGAGGCGCGGGCCGCATCGCGGATCGCGAGAGTTCGATGAGGGATCCGATCGAAACGCTGCTTCGCGAGCACGCGGGAATCATGGGACAGGTGGCGGAGCTTCGGCGCGCCGTCCGGGACCTCGGCGAGCGCGGCGATGCCGCCGTGGGGGAGGCGCTCCCCGTGCTGCGGTCGGTCGGCCGCATGATGGAAACGGACCTCGCCCGCCACGCGCGCAAGGAGGACGAAGCGCTCTTTCCCGCCCTCGAAGCGATCTTCGGGTCGGAGGGCACACCCACGCAGGTGATGCGGCGAGAGCATGAGGCGATCCACGCGCGGGCCGCACTGTATCGAGAGACGGTCCGCGAGCTGCACGAGGTCGAGCATCCGGCGATCGCCCGTCAAGGAGGTGCGGTTCGGACGCTCGCGGCCCGCGGGGGAAGCGCCGCGGAGATCCACCGGAGCGCCGAGGAAGTGATCCGGATCCTCGATGAGCATTTCGGGAAGGAGGAGGCGATCCTGTTCCCGATGGCCCGGCAGGTCCTGGGGCCCGAGGCGCTCGCCCGAATCGCCGGCCGGATGGAGGAGATCGAGGTCGAAGCGCGGCGGTAGCCCCGCCCCGCTACTCCTCGTGCGCCGCGTCCTCCGAGACGCCGCCGCCCCGCGGCTGCCAGATTCCCGCGACGCCGGCCGGTTCGAGGGCGCCCTCGGGCAGAGCCTCGGGATCGCGGCGGTAGATCACGCCGAGCTGGAACCGTTCGCCCCGCGTGGCCTCGACCGCTTTCGCGAAATCCGTCGGGTCATAACCCTCCGGCAGCATGTCGCAGCGCTCGTAGATCTCTTGTGCGTAGCTCGGAGTCTGAAACGTGGCGCACCCCGCCAGGACGTGGACGAAGGAGAATCCGGGATACCGAATCGCCGCGCGCATGGTCTCGCGCACGTGGGGCAGGTTCCCGGCGTGCGTGCGGGCCACGAAGCCGCAGCCCGAGCTCAACACCAGGAGCACCGGATTGAGCGGCCGCTCGTCCGGGCCCGCGAGGCCGCGCGATCGCTTGAAGTCGACCTCGGTCGTGGGGGACGACTGTCCCTTGGTGAGGCCGTAGATGCCGTTGTCGAGGACGGCGTAGGTAACGTCCGGGTTGCGGCGGATCGCGTGCGGCAGATGCCCGAGCCCGATGCTGAACCCGTCGCCGTCTCCCCCGATCACGATCGTCGTGATCTCGGGCCTCGCGAGCTTGAGTCCCGTCGCGATCGGGAGCGCGCGGCCGTGGATGGAATTGAAGGAGTAGGAGCGCGTGTATCCCGGAAGGCGGCTCGAGCAGCCGATGCCGGAGATCACGGCCAATCGCTCGGGGGGAATCTCGAGATCCGCGAGCGCCTGCGTCAAGCCCTTCAGAACGCCGTAGTCGCCGCATCCCGTGCACCAGACCGGCTCGAGCGGCGAACGGTAGTCTTTCGCCTTCATGATCTCCTCTCGTCGAGGAGCCGCTCGAGTTCCGCCTGCTTCATCGGTGTGCCTCCGCTGCGGGTCACGCTGACAACTCCGCTCAGATCGGTGAGCCCCGCGAGGGTGCGGTGGAGCTGCCCCTGGTAGCTCATCTCCACGACGGCCGCGGATTCCAGGTTCTTCCGCCACGCGTCGAGCGCCGCGATGGGAAAGGGGTGGAGGATCTCGGGCAGGAAGACGCGGTATTCGGGATGGCCCGCCACCCACTCCTTCATCAGTCCGTACTGGCTTCCCCACGCGATGATCCCGCGGGGGGCGTGCGGTGCGCCGAGCGTGCGGAACCAGTCCTTCGTGTCGCGCGCGATCGCCTCCAGCTTCCTGAACCGTTTCGCGTTCATCTGCTGGTGGATCGTGCCGTCCGCCGTGGGGTACCCCTCCTGCGTGTGCTCGATCCCGGCCGCGAGATAGGTCCCCTCCGGGTTTCCCGGAACTCGGAAGGGGGTCACGCCGTGCTCGCCGCCTACGTCGAAGCGCGCGGGACCCATGCCCGGCTTCCACACGAGCCGCTCGGGCGGCACGCGGGAATCTTCGACGGGGGCGCGGATCTGGCGGCGCTGCGCGATGTAGGCATCCGACAGCACGAGCACGGGAAGCTGGTAGCGCTCGGAAAGGGTGAACGCCTTGTACATGACCTCGCGGGCGTGCACCACGTCGAAGACGCCCAGCACGGCGCGGGGGAAATCCCCGTGTCCCGCGAAGACCGCGTGGTAGAGGTCCGCCTGCTCCGTCCGCGAGGGCATGCCGGTCGCGGGGCCCGCGCGCTGGCAGTCGACGATGACCGCGGGAAGCTCAGCCATGCTCGAGAGTCCCGTCATCTCCGTCATGAGCGATAGCCCCGGCCCGCTCGTCGCCGTCATGCCCGGCACGCCGCCGAAGGATGCCCCAAGCACCATTCCAAGCGCCGCGATCTCGTCCTCGGCCTGGACGACGCACCCGCCGGCGAGCGGAAGCTCGTCGATCAGCGTCTCCATGATCTCGGAGGATGGCGTGATGGGGTAGCCCGCGAAGAATCGAAGCCCCGCCGTGATGGCTCCCCGCGCGATCGCCTCGTTGCCGGTCTCCGCGAAGAGGCTCCTTCCCGTTCCCGGAGCGATCGGGAACGGCGGAGGGGGAGCGGCGGCGAGAGCCCGGTCGAACGCCGCGAGATTCCTGCCGAGAACGTCCGGTCTCGAGCCGAAGCGATGCCCGATCGCCTCCCGCGCAAGCGCGGCCGGCCATCCCAGGACCCGGCAAAGGAGCGCCAGCGCGAGCATGTTCTTGGGATCCCCGGGGACTTCGATCCCGTTTTCGATCTTCGCGAAGGGGTACCGGTAGGTCTCCCGGTCGGAGCGTCCGATCCATTCGGGCAGATCACCCGTATCCGACTCCTCCTGGATCACCACGCTCTGCGGATGCAGACGGACCGCTCCCTGGAAGCGCTTCAGGTCGGCCAGCCGGAAACAGAGGAAGATGTCGGTTCGATCTCCCTCGTACACGGTTTCCTGGCGTCCGATGCGGAGGATGACCGCGGACTCGCCCCCGCGGATCTGCGGTCCGTACGACTGGACCATCATCCCGTACAGCCCCTGCTGTGCCGCCATGCGGAGCATGAGGTCGCCGAGGAGCGCCACCCCGTCCCCTCCGCTTCCGACGAGCGCCATGACGAGGGAATGGGATTCCGCAAGACCGCGTGGGACCGCTGCGGAGGCCGGAGTCGTGCTCAAAGGCGTCTGGCTCATGTCAGGAAACCTCGATGGTCGAGGGTGGCGCAGGCTCGGGCCGCGGGACCTGTCCGATCCGATGCAGGATGTAGCTCGGGCAGATATCCACGCACGCCTCGCCGCAGGTCGGACCATAATCAAGACACGTTTCGTGGTTGATGAGTATGGTCCGTCCGTCCCATACGATCGCTTCGGCGGGACATTTCAGCACGCACTTGCGGCAGAGCGTGCATCCCACCATGCAGCTCGCGCGGACCACGGATTGCTTCTCCTTCGCGACGCACGAGAGCTCGATCCGATGGACGCGCGGATAGAGCTCGAAGAGCTCCTTCGGGCAGACCGGGACGCACAGCCCGCACCCGGTGCATCGGTCGGGATCCACGACGGCGATTCCGTCCCCGCCGATGTGGAGCGCGTCGAAGGGGCATGCGTGGACGCAGTCTCCGAGTCCCAGGCAGCCGTTCTTGCAGGCCTTCGGCCCCCCGAAGACGAGCGTGGCGGCCGCGCACGTCTCGATTCCCGCGTATTCCGCCTCCTCGCGCGCCCAGGCGCTCGTTCCGGTGCAGCGCATCACCACCACGCGATCGAGCACCTTGCCCATGTCCTTCCCGGTCAGCTCGGCGAGCGCCCGCGCCACCGATCCGCGTCCCGGCGCGCAGAGGTTCGGAGGCACGTCGGGGCGCTCCGCGACCGCCTCGGCGTAGACCTGGCACCCGGCATAGCCGCACGCTCCGCAGTTCGCGGACGGAAGCTGGGCGCGCACGCGCTCGACCAGGGGGTTCACGGGGACCTGAAAGCGCATCGCCACCGCGGCCAGCGCGAATCCGAAGAA
>JACQPZ010000126.1 GCA_016207265.1 Candidatus Latescibacterota bacterium
CATGGCGATCCGCGATCTGGACGCCTTCGTCCCCGCGCATCCGCGACGCGTCCGCGTGCTCGCGAATCGCGGGGCGAACGGGATCGACGGCGTGGTCTCGAGCGCGCTGGGCGCGAGCGCGGCGTCCGCGACCCCGCTCCTCCTCGTGACCGGGGACCTCTCGTTTCATCACGACCTCACCGCGCTCCACATGATCCGGGACGGAGCCGCGCGCGCGACGATCGTCATCGTGAACAACGACGGGGGCGGGATCTTCTCGTTCCTTCCGATCGCGCGGCATCCCTCGTTCGAGCGGTACTTCGGCACGCCCCACGGGCTCGACTTCGCCCCGGCCGTTTCGATGTACGGGGTTCCCTATTCCCGGCCCGAGAGCCGGAAGGAGCTGCGCTCGCGCGTCCGCGCGTCGCTCGAGAATCGCGCGACCGAGGTCTTCGAGGTGCGCACGGAGCGCCAGGCGAACCGCTCCTTCCACCAGGCGATATGGGACGAGGTCGCGCGCGCGGTGTCGGAGGAGGGCGCGTGAAGGTGACCGTCCGGGGCGTCCCGTATCACCTCGAGATCGCGGGAGAGCCCGCGCGGGAGCGCGCCGTCCTCCTCCTGCACGGATTCGCAGGGTCGGGCGAGGACTGGGCCGAGACGACTCCGCGACTCCGCGAGGCCGGGCTCGCGGTCGTCGCGGTCGATCTCGTCGGCCACGGGGGCTCCGCCGCTACGGAGGAGCCGGAACGCTACACGATGCGCGAGACGGTGCGGGATCTGGACGCGATCCTGGACGCGCTTCGGGTCGAGCGCGCGGATTGGCTCGGCTACTCGATGGGAGGCCGCGTCGCGCTCCACCTGGCGCTCGCCCTTCCGGCCCGTGTCCGCTCCCTCATCCTCGAGAGCGCGTCGCCCGGCATCGCCGATGCGGAGGCCCGCGCCTCCCGCCGCGCGGCGGACGACGCGCTCGCGGACCGGATCGAGGAGCGCGGCGTCGAGTGGTTCGCCGATTACTGGCGTTCGATCCCGCTCTTCGAGACACAGTGGGACCTTCCGGAGGCCGTTCGGGAGGTGCTTCACGCCCGCCGCCTTCGAAACAACCCGCGGGGTCTCGCGCGCTCCCTGCGCGGGATGGGACAGGGCGTCCAGGAGTATCTCGGAGACCGGCTCGCCGGCCTCAAGTGTCCCCTCCTTCTCATCGCCGGAGAGCGCGACCTCAAGTACGTCGAGGTGTCCCGCTCGCTGTGGGAAGCCATCCCGGGCTCGAACTGCGGCATCGTCGCCGGCGCGGGCCATGCCGTTCATCTGGAAGCGCCCGACGCGTTCGCGGAGGCGCTCGCGGACCACTGGGAAGCAATCGAGGGCGCGCACGCCGCCCAGCCCTCGTCACACTCTTGAGCAGGAGCTTCACGCCATGACGCAGGCCCTCGGCATCGAGTGGAAGACCGCACGCGCGTTCACCGACATCCGCTACGAGAAGGCGGAGGGAATCGCCAAGATCACCATCAACCGTCCGGACGTGCGAAACGCGTTTCGGCCGCTCACGATCCGGGAAATGATCCAGGCGTTCGAGGACGTTCGAGAAGACCCCGAGATCGGAGTCGCGATCCTGACCGGCGCGGGCGGCGAGGCCTTCTGCTCCGGAGGGGACCAGCGCGTCCGGGGGACGGCGGGCTACGTCGGTGAGGACGAGGTCCCCCGGCTGAACGTTCTCGATCTCCAAAAGCAGATCCGCTCCCTCCCCAAGCCCGTCGTGGCCATGGTGGCCGGGTTCGCGATCGGCGGCGGACATGTGCTCCACGTCGTTTGCGATCTCACGATCGCAGCGGAGAACGCGGTGTTCGGGCAGACCGGCCCCAAGGTGGGTTCGTTCGACGGCGGCTTCGGCGCCTCCTACCTCGCCCGAATCGTGGGCCAGAAGAAGGCACGCGAGATCTGGTACCTGTGCCGCCAGTACGATGCGCGGCAGGCGCTCGAGATGGGGCTCGTGAACGCGGTCGTCCCGGTCCAGCGGCTCGAGGAAGAAACGGTCGTCTGGTGCCGCGAGATGCTCGCGATGAGCCCGCTCGCGCTCCGCTGCCTCAAGTCGGCGCTCAACGCGGACTGCGACGGCGAGGCGGGTCTCCAAGAGCTGGCGGGAAATGCGACGATGCTCTTCTACATGACGGAAGAAGCTCAGGAGGGGCGAAACGCTTACCTCGAGCGGAGAAAGCCCGACTTCTCCCGATTCCGCCGCCTCCCCTGATCCCGTGAGCGAACGCCGGCCGCCCGGGCCGCTCCGCGCGTGGCTCCACGCGGCGCGCGTTCCGACGCTGGCCGCATCGCTCGTCCCGGTTCTCGTGGGCTCCGCGCTCGCCGCGCACGACCGGACGTTTCGCGCGGGTCCGGCCCTCGCCGCGCTGATCGGCGCCGTGTTCATCCAGATCGCGACGAATCTCGTGAACGATCTCGGCGACGCCCGCCGGGGAGCGGACACCTCGGAGCGCCTCGGTCCGAGACGGGCGCTCCAGATGGGATGGCTCAGCGCGGGCGCCACGCGGACCGGCGTCGTCGTCTGCCTCGCGCTCGCGACGCTCGCGGGGCTCTATCTCCTCGGGGCGGCCGGCTGGCCGGTCGTCGTCATCGGGCTCGCGTCGATCCTCGCGGGCATCGCCTATACGGTGGGGCCCTACCCGCTCGCCTACCACGCGCTGGGCGACCTCTTCGTGTTCCTGTTCTTCGGAGTCGTCGCGGTGTGCGGCACCTACTTCGTCCAGGCGCGGGCGATCCACCCCGCCACGCTCCTCGCGTCGGTTCCCGTCGGCGCGCTGGCCGCGGCGATCTTGGTCGTGAACAATGTCCGCGACTTGGAAACCGACCGCGCCGCAGGCAAACGGACCCTCGCCGTGCGGCTGGGCCGCGGGGCGACGCGCGGATTTTATCGGACGCTCCTCCTGACGGCGTACCTGGCGCTTTTCCCGCTCGCGGCTTCGGGTCGCATGGGACCGTGGGCTCTTCTCCCGATCCTCACGCTCCCCTTGGGTCTCGCCGAGATCCGCCGCGTGGCGGGACACGAGGACGGCCCGACCTTGAATCGGGCGCTCCTCGGAACGGCGCGCCTGCACGCGATATTCGGGATTCTCTTCGCGCTGGGTATCGCCCTCGCATGAGCATCGTCCGCGGGCGTCTCAAGCCCTACGCGCTCCGGATGACGGATCCCTGGCCGAGCGCGGACGGCCCCATCGCCGTTCGGAGCGGGTGGGTGATCGCGTTGGAGGACGAAGCGGGACGCGTGGGCCTCGGCGACGCGGCCCCCTGGCCCGGCTTCGGGCTCGAGAGCCACGCTTCGGCCGGATCGGCGCTTCGCCTCGCGATGGAGCGGGTGATCGGCCTCCCCCGCGAGGCATACGCGGGCGCGATCGCGGAGCTTCCCCGTCTCGCGCCCGTCGCCGCGGCGCCTGCGGCTCGAAGCGCGATCGACACGGCGATCCACGATCTCATCGCCCAGGAGGCGGGCCTCCCGCTCGCTCGCTACCTCGGAGGCCGGTCGGCACTGACCGAGGTGCCCGCGAACGTCGCCATCCCCCGCGTCACCCCTCGTCGCGCCGCGGAGCTGGGAGCGAAGGCCGTGGCTTCCGGAGCAGGAACCCTCAAGCTCAAGGTGGGAGGCGTGCCGCTCGCCGAGGACCGGGCGAGAATCGAAGCGCTCCGCTCCGGCGTGGGGCAGGACGTCAAGATCCGACTCGACGCGAATGGGGCGTGGAGCGAGGATGAAGCGATCGCGGCGCTCCGCTCGTTCGCACCCTTGGGGATCGAGTACGTGGAGCAACCCGTTCCCGCGGACGCGTTGGCCGCGATGGCGCGCATCCGGGATGAGGGCTCGGTCCGCGTGGCCGCCGATGAGGCGGTACGCGGAGTGCGATCGGCCGAAGCGATCCTCTACGGCGGAGCCGCGGACATCCTGATCCTAAAGCCGACGGTGCTGGGCGGGCTCAGGGTCGCCCGCGCCGTGCTGAACCTCGCGCAGGAGCACGGCGTCCCCGTCGTCGTGACGTCGCTCCTCGAGAGCGCCGTGGGCCGCACCGCGGCGCTCCATTTCGCCGCATCGCTTGGCGAGACGCCGCACGCGCACGGGATCGCCACCGCGGGCGTGCTCGCGGAGGATATCGCCGAGGCGCCGGCCATCACGGGCGGGAGGGTTCGGGTCCTCGAACGGCCGGGCCTGGGCGTGGCGCCCGGCGAAGCCTTCTGGCGGGATGCTTCGCTCATGGAGGCAGAGTGATCGCGAAGCACACGGTGGATCCGGTCGCCTTCTGGGCCCGCGCGACCCCCGACCGTCCCGCGCTCCGCATGCACGGTGAGACCTGGACCTACGCGCGGCTCGAACAGGCGGTCTCCCGGGCGGCGGCCTCGTTTCTCGAGCGCGGTCTCGTCTCGGGAGAGCACGTTTCGATCGAGTTCGATGCGGGCGAGAGCCTTCATTTCGCGGCGTCGCTCCACGCGCTCCACCGCGCCGAGCTCCTGCCGGTCCTGATCGGAGCGCGTCTCACGGAGCCCGAGCGCGTCTCGCTCCGCGCCCGCGCGAGCGTGGACTATACGCTCACGGCCGTCCCCGACGATGAGCCCGCCACGAAGGGGCGCCGTCCGCGCGGCCGCCGGGTCGCCCGCGCCAGTGCGGGCGCCCGGGGTGGTGGCGGGAGTAGCGGGGGGATCCCTCAATTCGAGCGCCGACTCGATACGCCCGCCGCGATCTGCTTCACGTCGGGGACCGAGGGGACGCCGCGCGCGGTCGCCCTCACGCACGAGAACTTCTTATGGAGCGCGCTCGCCTCGGCACGGAATCTGGGCGTTTCGGCCGGGGATCTGTGGCTCGCGTGCCTGCCGCTCCATCACGTCGGCGGCCTTTCGATCCTGACCCGAAGCGCCTATTACGGCACTGCGGCGCTGATCCACGAGCGGTTCGACCCCGTGGCCGTGAACGAGGCGATCGATCGCGAGCACGTCACGTTCGTGTCGCTCGTGCCCCCGATGCTCGAGCGCATTCTGGATGCGCGCCGGACAAAGCCGTATCCCGCGAGCCTGCGCGCGGCGTTGATCGGCGGCGGGCCGATGCCGGCCGGGCTTCTCGAGCGCGCCGCGTCGCTCGGGTTGCGCGCGCTCCCCACCTACGGGCTCACAGAAACCGCCTCGCAAGTGACCACGCTCTCCCCCCGCGAGTGGCCGGCCGGGCTCGAGACCGCGGGCCGCCCGCTCCCCTTCGTTCGGGTCGAAGTGCGGAGCCCCGACGGCCGCGCGCTCGGCGCTCGCGAGGAGGGAGAGATTTTCGTGCGGGGGCCCATGGTGAGCCGCGGGTATTTCGGGGAGGCGACGAGAGCCGAGGGCGCGCCGCCGGAGACCGGGAGCCAGCCGCAGGAGGCCGCGAGGGAGGCCGCGAGGCCGTGGCTTCGAACCGGGGATTTCGGGACGTGGGACGAGGCCGGGCGGCTCGTGGTGCTCGACCGCCGGGCAGACCGTGTCGCGGTCGGGGGCGAGAACGTCTCGCCCGCCGAGGTGGAACGCGTCCTGGCGACGCACCCCGCGATCGCCGAAGTCTGCGTCGTCGGGATTCCCGCGGGCGCATGGGGCCACGAGGTCGCGGCGGCGGTGGCGCTCCGGCCCGGCGCGAGCGTCTCGCTCGACGCCCTGCGCGAGCACGCTTCCCGCAAGCTTGCTTCCTTCAAGCTGCCACGAAGGCTCCACGTGGCCGCGGCGCTGCCTCGAAACGCCTCCGGGAAAGTCCTACGAGGCGAGGTGCGGAGCTGGTTCCCGGGCGAGGTGGCGCAGGAGAATCGCGCGTAGCGGCTCGGGGATGGGAATCGGCTTCATCGTCGCGCGGTTGACGAACGCGTGGACCGTCCGCGCCTCCGCTCTCAGCGCGTCCCCTGCACCGGTGATCCGATAGCGAAGCTCGAACGAGGCTTTCCCGACGCGCGCCACGTCGAGCCGCACCCGAATCCGCTCGCCGTGGCGGACCGGAGAGCGATAGTCTGCCTCGGAGTGGGCGATCGGAACGAGATAGTCGGCGCCCGCGAAGAAGTGAGCGCGATCCACGCCCTCCGATCCCCAGAACTCCTCGTACGCCTGGTGGCAGTAGTCGTAGATCCTGCCGAAGAAAAGAACCCCTCCGGCGTCCACGTCCTGGAATCGAACCGGGAACTCCGCCGAGAAGCTCACGCCGGCTCCGCCGCGCCGCTCACGCGCCCCGCGCCGCTCACGCGCCCCGCGCCGCTCATGCGTTCCGCGCCGCTCACGCGTCCCGCGCCGCTCACGCCGTCCCCTTCACCTGGCCGGCATAGACGAGTGCGATCCCGCCGCCCAGCGACCGCGTGCGGACCTCCCCGATCCGGCGGGTCTCACGCATCATCGCCAGGAACCGCTCACCCGAGGGGAATTCGGTCGAGGTGCGGTGGAGATATTCATACGCATCCCGTTTCCCGGTCACCCACCCGCCGACCCGGGGCAGCACCCGCCTGCTGTAGAAGCGATAGAGCGGCCCGAAGAGCGGCCCGCCGGGCTGCCCGAACTCGAGCACGACGACCGTTCCGCCGGGACGCACGACGCGCGCCATCTCGCCCAGGCCCCGAATCGGATCGTCCACGTTCCGGATTCCGAACGCGATCGACGTGACGTCAAACGTGTGATCGGCATACGGGAGATTCAAGGCGTCGGCCTCCTCGAATCGCGTCGGAAGCGCCTTGCGCATCCCCTTCTCGCGCGCGAGGACGAGCATCTCGGCGCAGAAGTCCGTTCCGATGACGAGGCCGCCCGGCCCCACCGCGCGCTGGAACTCGAACGCCAGATCGCCCGTGCCGGTCGCGCAATCGAGCACACGGTCTCCCGGCTTGGCGCCGCTCATCCGCACGGCGGCCTTCCTCCACCCGTGGTGGAGCCCCAGCGATAGGACCTGATTGCCTCGATCGTATCGTCGCGCGATCGAGGCGAACATCGCGCGGACCTGCGTGTTCACCCGCCGAGGATACTCGATCCGCGGCCCTCCCCGCGACGTCGATCGGCCCCACCCACGCCCGGCCGCCTCCGCGCTTCCGACCGCCGCGACGCCATTTGACCCTCCAGCCCCCCGCGCGTAGACTGGTTTGCATGACCGCCGACTCGCCTCGATCAATGGCCGCCCCCGAGCCTTTCCGCCGCCCCTCGTCTTCCGTGCGGATCGGCGCCGTCACGATCGGAGGCGGACGGCCCGTCGCGATCCAGTCCATGACGAACACCGATACCGCCGACCCCTCGTCCACGGCGGCGCAGGTGATCGCGCTCGCCCAGGCGGGCTCCGAGCTGGTGCGTGTGACCGTGAACACTCCGGAGGCAGCGAAGGCCGTTCCCGAGATCGCGCGCCGCGTCCGCGCGGCGGGCGTGAACGCTCCCCTGATCGGCGATTTCCACTTCAGCGGCCACATCCTCCTGACC
>JACQPZ010000132.1 GCA_016207265.1 Candidatus Latescibacterota bacterium
GGGCGGAGTAGCCCGTGTGCGTGAAGACGACGAGCGCCCGTGCGCGAAGCTCCCGTGCCGCCTGGTAGGCGGTGTGGGCGAGCGCGTGGGTGGGCGAAGCGAGCGCGGTGGTGTTTTCTCCGACGCGCCGACCCCGCTGCGGCAGGCTCACCTCCTCCGCCTCCGCCGCGATCCGACCCATGGTCCGGATCGCCCTCTCGGGATAGCGGCCCACGGCGGTTTCCGCGCTCAGCATCACGGCGTCCGCGCCGTCGAAGATCGCGTTCGCCACGTCGGAAGCTTCCGCGCGCGTGGGACGCGGCGAATCGACCATCGACTCGAGCATCTGGGTCGCCGTGATCACCAGCACTTCGCGCGCGTTCGCCCTCTCGATGATCCGCTTCTGTAGGATCGGGACGCGCTCGGGCGGATACTCGACGCCCAGATCGCCGCGCGCCACCATCACGCCGTCGGCCGCGGCGAGAATCGCCTCCAGATTCTCGATCGCCTCCCGGCGCTCGATCTTCGCGATCACGACGGGACGGTGTTTCGCGCCCCGGAGGAGGCGCCTCAGCCGCGAGATGTCCTCGGCCCGGCGCACGAACGAGAGCGCGACGTAATCGACCCCCATGGAAAGCCCGAACGCGAGGTCCTTGCGGTCCTTCGCGGTGAGCGAGTCCGCGCGCAGGCGCACCCCGGGGAAGCTCAGCCCCTTGTGGTCCGCGAGCCTTCCGCCGATGACGACGCGGCACTTGAGCCCGTCGCGCGTCCTGGCCGTGACCTTGAGCTCGATGAGTCCGTCGTCGAGAAGCACCCGGGCCCCGGCGCGGATGTCGCGGGTCAGCCCCGAGTAGACCGCGGGGATCGTCCCGGCGTTGCCCTTGACGCGCCGGCTTGTCAGAATCGTCCGGTCGCCGGGCTTGAGCCAGGCCGATCCGCCCTCGAACTCGCCCACTCGTAGCTTCGGGCCTTGGAGGTCCAGGAGGAGGCCCACGGTGCGACCCAGCCGCGAGGCGGCGGAGCGAATCCGGCGTATCGCGCGCGCGTGCGAAGCGCGGCTTCCGTGCGAGAAATTGAGCCGCGCCACGTCCATGCCGGCGCGGATCATTCGTGCCAAGGTCGCTTCCTGGGCGGAGCTCGGCCCGATCGTGGCGATGATCTTCGTGCGGCGCACTAGAGTGCGAGCGTAGCCATCACCTCTTCGGCGTGCCCCTCCACCTTCACGCGCCGGAATACGTGCTCCACCTTCCCCTCGCGGTCGATCACGAAGGTGGTCCGCTCGATCCCCCAGAAGCTCCGCCCATAGAGGCTTTTCTCCTTGTACGTGCCGTACTGCCGGGAGACCGCGGCGTCCTTGTCCGATAGGAGCGGGAAGGGGAGGTTGTACTTCTGGGCGAATCGCTCGTGGCTCAGCTCGTCGTCGAGGCTGATTCCCAAGACGACCGCGTCTTTCGTCTCGATCCGCGGGGCGGCGTCGCGGAACGCGCAGGCTTCCATCGTGCAGCCCGGAGTGTCGTCCTTGGGGTAGAAATAGAGGATCACGCGGCGCCCGCGGAACTCGCTCAGGCTGACGCGCCGTCCCAGCGTGCTGGGAAGCGAGAACTCGGGAGCCTGCATCCCCACGGTGAGGTTCTCGCCAGGGTAATCGAGCATGTTGAGCTGCTGGCCCCTGCTGCGGCGCTTCTTCGGCAGCGGGGGCATCGCCATGTCGGGATCGCGGGAAAGCTCTGCGAGCGGCGGTCCGTCATCGAACTCGAGCATTCCCTGCGGCTCGGGGCGCCCGAATGCCCCGCGGGACGCGCCCTTCGAGCGCGCCTTCGCCGAAATCACGATCGGCTTCTTCGCGGCGCCGACGGGGGCGAGCCTGCGTCCCTGGAACCCTGCCGGTTTCTTGGACGGCGGTAGGAATGCCGGTTTGGCTGACGAAGCGGGGCGGAACGCGGGCCGCGCCTTCGGCCGGGAGGACGCCTTCGCCCGGGAGGACGCCTTCGCCCGGGAGGACGCCTTCGCCCGGGAGGACGCCTGCTTCCGGGAACGCGGCTTTGCCCGGGCGCGGGCTTTCCGCTTCGCCCTGGCCCGTGGGCGCGCCTTCGACCGCTTGGCCCGGGCGCTCGGCCGCGACTTCTTTATTCTCTTTGATTTCTTCGGCTTAGACGGTTTCCGAGAGCGCTTGCGCGCCATGGTGGGACCCCTCCTGGGAGGATGAGCCTCGCTCCATCTGACGGGCGCATAGTAGCGGGCGGCGGGGTCCTGTTCAAGATTGGAGCGGTCGGGGAGGGCGAGGCCCCCGTGAGCGGTCCTCAGCCCTTGGGCCGAGCGTCCGTGAAGACCGACTCGTCCATCGTGGACGGGGCGGCCACATTCTCGAAGCGGAGAAGGGTGCCCTTTCCCTGGAACCGGTGGAGCGTCGAAAGCCGGACGGGGCCCACCTGAGTCCACTCCTCCCAGGTGGCTCCCTGCGCGGGGCCTTTCATGTCTTGGAGGATGTATTCCCAGCGATCCAAGAGACCGGTCTTCCGATTCACGAAGAGCCAGTAGTGATCCTCGGGCGTGAGCCCGACTCCGGGGTCGAACGTCAGCTCGAGAACGTCCCATTCGGCGCCCGCCTCCCCGCGTTTCGTGCGGACGTATTTGAGGCGCGTCCCCGGATCCCGCAGCTTGAAGGGCATCATGAGCCAGTAGGTATCGTTGACCCACCGCTCGTACCCCATCTGCAAGATATTCGCGATGTTCGTTGAATCCGTGTCGGCGAGGCCGCCCGTGAACGTCTTCCCTTTCCGATCCGCAAGATTCACGATCGCGCACACCGTCCGGCCCTTCTCGTCGGGCCCTTCCACCCGACAGCGACCGTGGGCCTTGTCCCACCAATGGCGGAACCGGGCGACTTCCTTTCCATCCCGCACCACCACGAAGTCGAATCGAAGATAGGGGAGCGCGTCCCAGGTCGACTGCCCGCCCATCGCGTCGGCAAGGGAGCGCGCCACCATCGCCGCCTTGGGATCGGCTTTCCCCTGGTCGGCGGGGGCCGCATGCGACCAAGACGATGCATGCAGCAGGGCGAGGGCGACGGCTACCGCCGCCGCCCCTCGCCCGCCCGGTCCGGATGGACCTCGTTGGGTTGCCCGGCCCAACCGCATCACCGATACGGAGTCACGCCAGAGTGTTCAGGAATGCGACCAGCTTGCCGCGATCGGGGACCTTGCCGATTTCGTGCACCTCGATCCGGCGAACGATCCCCTTCTTGTCGATCACGAACGTCGCGCGTTCGGAGTAACCCTCGGGTCGAAGAATCCCGTACTTCTTCGCCACGTCGCCGTGGGGCCAGAAATCGGCGAGCAACGGATAGTCGATCCCGCCCAGCTGCTCCGCCCATGCTTTGTGCGTGGGGACGGAGTCCACGCTGATCCCCAGCACCTGCGCCTCCAGCCCCTCGAACGACTGGCGCTCCTTGCTGTATCCGGGCATCTGAACGGCGCACACGGAAGTGAACGCGAGCGGATGGAACACGAGCACGACGTGCTTCTTCCCCCGGAACGACGAGAGCGTCACCTTGTTCCCGTTGTGATCGGTCAGCGTGAAATCGGGAGCCGATTCCCCGATCTTGAGCGTCGCCGTGTGATCCATCGTGGCTTCCATGATCGCGTCTCCTCGAGCGTCGGGTGGCCCCGGCGCGTGGGATGCCCCGGCCGCCGTATCAAGAATTGTGGGTAGGGACGTCCAGCGTGCCCGCGGTCTCCTCTGCCAGCCGTTTCAGCGTTTCCGGATCGTTGACCCCCCTCTGGATTTCCTTGGGGATGAAGCCAAGCAGGTGCTTCAGGGCAAGCGACTCCTTGACAAGGGACCGGGCGACCACCATCCGCTGCACCTGGTTCGTTCCCTCGTAGATCTGCGTGATCTTGGCATCCCGCATGTATTTTTCGATCGGATAGTCGCGCATGTAGCCGTAGCCGCCGAAGATCTGCACCGCGTTCGTCGTCACTTCCATCGCCGTGTCCGTGGCGAGGAGCTTGCACATCGCGGAAAGCTTGGAGACGTTCGGCGCGCCGGAATCCACGGCCATCGCGGCGACGTAGACCAGATTCCGGGCCGCCTCGACCTTCGTCGCCATGTCCGCGAGCATCCCCTGGATCATCTGGAACGAGGAGATCGGGGCGCCGAACTGCTCCCGATACCCCGCGTAGACCATCGCGTACTCGAGCGCCCCTTGAGCGAGCCCGACCGCCTGGGCGGCGACGCCCGGGCGCGCCTTGTCGAGGGTCATCATCGCGTGCTTGAAGCCGTGGCCCGGTATCTCGCCCAGAAGGTTCTTCGCGGGTACGCGGCAGTCGTCGAAGTGGATCTCCACGACGGGAACGCAGCGGATCCCCATCTTGTCCTCGACCTTGCCGATCCGGAATCCGGGCGTCCCCTTCTCCACCATGATCGCGCTCGTGCGGCGCGACTTCGATGCGGGATCCGTCACGGCGAAGACGGTGTAGAGATCCGCGGCGCCTCCGTTCGTGTTCCACTTCTTCTCGCCGTTCAGGATGTAGGAATCCCCGTCGCGGACGGCCGTGGCGCGAAGGCTCGCGGCGTCGCTCCCGGCGAACTTCTCGGAGAGGCCGAACGAGATGAGCTTCTCGCCCTTCGCGATCGGGCGGAGATAACGGTGCTTCTGCTCCTCGGTGGCGCCGACCATCACGGGGAACGTGCCGAGCGCGTTGACGGCGTAGAGCACGCCCACTCCGCCGCACGCGCGCGAAAGCTCCTCCACGCAGATGCAAAGATCCAGGACGCCGCCGCCCGCGCCGCCGTATTCCTTGGGAATCCAGACCCCCATGAGGCCGGCCTCGGCGATGGCCTGCTTGATCTCCCAGGGATACTCCTGGAGCTTGTCGTACTTCGCGGCGAGCGGCCGGACGACCTTCTCCGCGACGTCGCGGGCGCGCTCGCGCCACATCAGATTCTGCTCGGAGAGAAACGCTGCCAACGAAGCCCCCTCAGCGGCGGGTGGATGGGTTACGGGCGCGCCCGGCGGGACCCGGACGCGAGGCACGATTATTCCCGATCGGGAGCGCGCTTGTCACCAGGAGTTTCCGGGGCGGGCGGCCGGGCGTCACGTGGTTCGAAAGGCGAACGTAGAACCGCCAGGGGATCCGTCCCCACGGCTCCGGAACGTTCCCGCAGCCGATGCGCGGCGAGGTCGCGACGTCCGCGCCGGAAACCGGCGCCCCCGGACCGATCCAGACATCGCGGCCGCAGAGATCCGCGCGGTTCCATCCGAGATCGAGCCCGAAGGCTTGGCAGAGCCTCGCGGGCCCCGAGGCGAGAAGGTGCGGCGCTTCGACGCCGCGTGCCCGGATCATCCATTCGATCCCGTCGAGCGGCTCCACGGCGCGGATCAGGACCGCGGCGGGCTTGCCGCGCGGCTCGGTCACGGCGTTCAGAAGATGGTGCATCCCGTACGTGAGATACACGTACGCGCGGCCGGGCGGCCCGTACAGGGGCTCGGTGCGCGGGGTGAGCCCCGCGCGCGCGTGGCAGGCGAGATCCTCTTCGCCGACGTACGCCTCCGTCTCCACGATGCGCCCTCGGAGGAGGAGCCCGTCCACCCGGCGGAAGAGGATCGAGCCGAGAAGCTCGCGGGCCACCTGGAGCGTGCCGCGCGCATAGAATGATCGGGGGTATGGACGCGCCATGGAACACCCATTCTAGTTGACCGGCGGGGGGCGCATTCCTAGAATCTCGCGGTGCCGCGCCACACCCTCGTGCCCGAGCGCTGAGCCTTGACCCCGCGCGCGGTCCTCTTCCTCACCGTCTTCATTCATCTGCTGGGCTTCGGGATTCTGCTGCCGCTCCTGCCCTACTACGCCGAGACCTACGGAGCCAACGGAACGGCCGTCGGGCTCCTGAACACGTCCTTCTCCCTGATGCAGTTCGGATTCTCGCCGATCTGGGGGAGGCTGAGCGACCGCGTGGGCCGGCGCCCCGTCATTTTCGGAAGTCTTGTGGTCACGGCGGGGTCCTACTTGATGTTCGCGCTCGCGACGTCGCTCCCCGTGCTCTTCGCCTCGCGGATCCTCGCCGGTATCGCGGGGGGCGTCATTCCCACGACGCAGGCCTACATCGCGGACACCACGACGCCCGCGGAGCGCACGAAGGGAATGGGGCTTTTGGGCGCGGCGTTCGGCCTCGGGTTCATCTTCGGACCGGCGCTCGGGGGCGTGCTGAGCCGGCACGGCTACTCCGTTCCGGCATTCGTCGCGTGCGGGCTTTCGCTCCTCGCGGCCCTGTCTGCGTATTTCGTTCTTCCCGAATCGCTGCCTCGCGCGGCCCGGGCCGCGGCGATCGCCTCACGCCGGTCGGCTCCCACGCTCCTCGAAGCCCTGCGACGCCCAGCCGTGGGGCTCGTCCTCGTTCTCTTTTTCGTGGGCACGCTCGCCTTTTCGATTCTGGAAGGGACCTTCGCCCTGTTCGGGGAGCATGACTACGGTCTCAGCGCGCGCGACATCGGCTATTTCTTCGCATACGTTGGATCGGTGAGCGCGCTCATGCAGGCGGGGATCGTCGGCGCGCTCGCGAAGCGCTTCGGAGAGCGGGCCCTGGTCATCGCGGGCTTCGCGCTCATGGCGGTCGCGATGACCTACACGGGATCGAAACCGCTCTTCCCGCTCCTGCTCCTCGCCATGGGGATCCTGTCGGTGGGGAACGGCCTCACGACGCCCTCGCTCGCGGGTCTCGTCTCGATCGCCTCGACGCCGGACGAGCAGGGCGGCATCCTCGGCGTCTATCAATCCCTCGGGAGCCTCGCCCGAGCGATCGGCCCGTTCATCGGCGGGGTCGCGTTCGACCGGCTGGGCCACGGGAGCCCCTACCTGGTGGCGGGGCTCCTCATGGCGGTCGGAGTCGTCCTCGGAGTTCGAATCCCCAGCCGGAGCCGGGTCGAGATCAGCGGCCGAGCGATTTCGTGATCGCGGCGCGAAGTTTTTCGAGCCCCTCGGCCAGCGCCTCTTTCGTGAGGACGAGCGGCGGCCTGAACCGGATGGAGTTCGGCCCGCAGCCGATCACGACGACTCCTTCCTCGTAGGCGCCGGCGATCACGCGATCGCGGAGCTCGCCGCTCCGGAAGTCGAACGCGCACATGAGCCCCTTGCCGCGGGCGTTCGAGACGTGCTCCGGGAACTCCTTCGCGAGAGCCTCGAGTCCCGCCAGAAGCTCGGCGCCCCGCGCGGCCGCGTTCTCGAGGAGCCTCTCCTCCGCCATGATCTCGAGATAGCGCCCGCTCCGGACCATGTCCACGAGCGTGCCGCCCCAGGTGGAATTGAGCCGGCTCGACACGCGGAAGACGTTGTCCTTGACGTCGTCGATCCGCGCGCTGCACATGAAGCCGCACACCTGGGTCTTCTTTCCGAACGCGATCATATCGGGCTTCACGTCGTGATGCTCGTAGGCCCACATCCTCCCGGTCAATCCGAGGCCCGCCTGGACCTCGTCGTAGACGAGCATCGCCTCGTATTCGTCCGCGATCCGGCGAAGCTCCTGGAAGAACTCCTTCCGGAAATGGTTGTCGCCCCCCTCCCCCTGGATCGGCTCGATGATGATCGCCGCGATGTCGTCTTTCTCCCGCTCGAACGCGCGCCTGATCTGGGCGAGGGAAAGCGCCTCGCGCTCCTTCACGTCGTGGAGATTCTCTTCGTTCAGCGGAAACCGCACCTTGGGATTCAGGACCCGGGGCCAGTCGAACTTCGGAAAATAGGCCGTCTTCCGCGGGTCGGTGGTGTTCGTGAGCGAGAGCGTGTATCCCGAGCGGCCGTGGAACGCCTGCTCGAAGTGAAGCACCTTGTGGCCGCGCTCCTCCCGATAGCCGCGGGCGAAATTCTTCCGGACCTTCCAGTCGAACGAGGCCTTGAGCGCGTTTTCGACGCCCAGTGTGCCGCCGGCGATGAGAAAGAGATGCGGAAGGTGCGCGGGCATCGCGTGCGTGGCGAACGTCTCCACGAATTCGGCCATCTCCACCGTGTACACGTCCGAATTCGACGGATTGTGGAGCGACGCGCGCAGGAGGCGCTGCGCGAACTCCGGCGTCTTCATGCGCGGATGGTTCATCCCCACCGGGTTCGTCGCGAAGAAGGAGAAGAAATCGAGCATGCGCTTTCCGTGCCGCGAGTCGTACAGCTGGACCCCCTGGCTCTTCTCGAGATCGAGCACGAAGTCGAAGCCGTCCGCGAGGATGTGCTTCGCGAGGGTCTCATGAACCTTGTCGGGCGAGATCTTCACCGACGAGGCGGCGAGGGTCGGATTCATCGATGGCTCCTTTCGGCGTGGATTCGGTTCAGTTGGTCTCGATCTTGATCCTGAGCCGCTCCTTGGCGGTCGCGAGCACCATGAGCGTGCGCGTCTGTCGCACGCCGCGCACCGTGTTCAGCTTCTCGATGAGAAGGCGGCGGAACGCGGGCATGTCCTCGACACGCACTTTGAGCAGCAGCGAAAACTCTCCGGTGATGTGGTGGCACTCGAGCACCTCGTCGAGCGTCTTCACGGCCTCGATGAATCCGGCCTCGTACTTCGGGTGCTCGATGAAGATCTCCACGAAGGCGGTGATGTCGAGCCCGAGCCTGCGCTCGTCCAGGAGCGCGACGTAGCCGCGGATGACGCCGCTCCGCTCGAGCTTTCGGATCCGCTCGTTCACGGAAGGGGCCGTCAATCCCACGGCGCCCGCCATCTTCGCCTGGGAGATCTTCGCATCGTCCTGTAAAAGCGCGAGGATCCGCCGGTCGGTCACGTCCAGATCGACACCATGCCCTTGTTTTGTTCGGCTATATGTCATAATTACCTAATATTATTCGTAGTATTGGCGCAATTTGTCAATATTTATTTTGACGGAACGCCCGCGACCCGGCGGGGTTGCCCCTTGAAGGGGGGCCCCTCCCGCGGTAGGCTTGCATCGGTCCCCAACGACCCACCCTTGCCAGGAGACGTCAGGCGCCCATGAAACGCCCCCAATCCATTAAGGAACTGAGAGTTAGCGGGTACCAACCGCGAACCGTGAAGCAGGAGATGAGGAAGAACCTGGTCCTCATGATCGAGCGCGGGGAGGTCCTCTTCCCCGGAATCATCGGGTACGAGAAGACCGTCCTTCCCCAGATCGAGAACGCGATCATGAGCGGGCACGACTTCATCCTCCTGGGCCTCCGGGGGCAGGCCAAAACGCGGATCCTGCGCGCCCTGGTCCGGTTCCTGGACGAATGGATTCCGGCGATCGACGGCTGCGAGCTGAACGACGATCCCCTGAATCCCATATGCCCCGCGTGCAGGCGCCGGGTCTCGATCGAAGGCGACGAGGTGCCGGTCCGCTGGATCCATTGCGACGACCGCTATCGGGAGAAGCTCGCGACGCCGGACGTCACG
This sequence comes from Candidatus Latescibacterota bacterium, assembly GCA_016207265.1. Classification (GTDB taxonomy): domain Bacteria; phylum Eisenbacteria; class RBG-16-71-46; order SZUA-252; family SZUA-252; genus WS-7. Next base: position 9,367 of record JACQPZ010000132.1, read on the forward strand.
ATCGCCGATCTGATCGGGGACATCGATCCCATCAAGGCCGCGAACCGAAAGCTCTCCTACAGCGACCCCGAGGTGATGCACTACGGCATCGTGCCCAGGACGCATCGCGGGATCTTCGCGATCAACGAGCTTCCGGATCTTCAGCCGCGCATCCAGGTCGGGCTCCTGAACATTCTCGAGGAGAAGGACATCCAGATCCGCGGCTTCCCGATCCGGCTCCCGCTCGACATACAGATCGTCTTCTCCGCGAATCCGGAGGATTACACGAACCGGGGGAACATCATCACGCCGCTCAGGGACCGGATCGCCTCGCAGATCATGACCCACTATCCGTACACGTTGGAGGACGCGGTCAAGGTCACGCAGCAGGAAGCCTGGACCGCCCGCGGCGACGGGATCGAGGTGATCGTGCCCGACTACATCAAGGAGCTGGTGGAGATGGTCGCGCTCCAGGCGCGGAAATCCTCCTACGTCGATCAGGGCTCCGGCGTGAGCGTGCGCATGACGATCTCCTTGATGGAGAACCTCATCTCGAATGCCGAGCGCCGCGCCATTCGAAGCGGGGAGCGGCGCCAGGTCGTGCGGATCTGCGATCTTCAGAACGGGATCGCCTCGATCAGCGGCAAAGTCGAGCTGGTCTACGAAGGGGAGCAGGAGGGCGCCGTCGCGGTGGCGAAGCACCTGGTCGGCAAGGCCGTGAAGGAGCTCTTCGCCCGGTACTTCCCCGACGCCTACAAGGCGAAAGAGAAGAACGAGGGCGCCCCTTCCGAATACGATCCGATCTTCCGATGGTTCGCGCAGGGGAAGCGGGTCGAGATCTCGGACGAGCTTTCGACGCGCGACTTCCACCAGCGCCTCGCGCAGGTCGCGGGGCTCGAGGATCTCCCCAAGCGCTATCTTCCGGTCAAGGATCCGATCGAGCTTCCCACGGCCATGGAGTTCGTGCTCGAAGCGCTCCACCAGCACTCGATCCTCGCGAAGGAGCGCACCGACACGAGCGCGCTCGCCTACACCGACATGTTCTCCACGATGCTGGGAAAACCCGAGGAAGCCGAGGACTAGCGGTGGATTTCCGGTACTCCAAATGGGACGAGCGGTTCACGCAGAACGTGAACTTCCTGCGGAACCTCCTCTCCCTGTACAACCGGCTTCTTCTGATGACCGACGGAAACGTCGACGAGGCGTTGCGCGCGTTGGAGGAGCTTGGCGAGCGGTTCGGTTTTTTCAATCCCAAGTTCACGATCGAGGATTTCAAGAAGCACCTGAAAGAGCAGGACGCGATCCAGGAGGTGAACGGAAAGCACGTCCTGACGCGGAAGGGGGAGCGGCTCATCCGCCAGGATTCGCTCGACCGGATCTTCGGGGCCCTCGCGAAGGACTCGACGGGCGATCACCGTGTGCCGCGCACGGGCACGGGCGGCGAGCGGATCACCGAGACCCGGCCCTACGTCTTCGGCGACAACATCTCGGACATCGATTTTCTCTCGAGCGTGCGGAACTCGGTCCGGAGGCGGCGGGGCGAGTGGGGGGACGAGGGACTCAACCTATCCGAGGAGGACCTCGAGGTATTCGAGACCGAGCATCTTTCCTCGTGCGCGACGGCGCTCCTGATCGACGTGAGCCACTCGATGATCCTCTACGGAGAGGACCGCATCACGCCGGCCAAGCAGGCGGCGCTCGCGCTCGCGGAGCTGATCTTGACGCGCTACCCCAAGGATTCGCTTCACGTCGTGCTCTTCGGGGACGAGGCCTGGGAGGTGAAAATCCGGGACATTCCGTACGCCTCGGTGGGGCCCTACCACACGAACACCAAGGCGGCGCTCCAGCTCGCGCAGCAGATCCTCGCGAGACAGCGGCACGTGAACCGGCAGATCTTCATGATCACGGACGGAAAGCCCTCCGCGATCCACGAAAACGGCCGCCTCTACAAGAACGCGTTCGGGCTCGATCCCAGGATCGTGAACAAGACGCTGGACGAAGCCGTGCAATGCCGCCGCAAGCGGATCGCCATCACGACCTTCATGGTGACCCAGGATCCCTATCTCGTGCGCTTCGTGGAGCGCTTCACCCAGCTCAACAAGGGACGCGCCTACTACGCCGACCTCGAGAACCTCGGCTCCTACCTCTTCGTCGACTACAACGAGAACCGGCGCCGGCGGGTGTCGTAGGGGCGGCCGGCACCTTCACACTCCCGCCACGGCCTCGCAGAGCCGCTCGATCTCTTCGTCGGATCGGCGGCCGCCTTGACGACCCCCGCGTCGCATGGTCTACTCCGGGGCGTCCCGATTCACGAGGAGCCGCGATGCCCATCCCACTCGCGATGCCAGATCCCAGAGAGAGCGAACCGGAGCCCGTCCCGCTCCACGAGGCGTACCGCGCCTGCGAGGAGATCGCGCGGGCGCACTACGAGAATTTCCCCGTCGCCTCGAGGTTTCTCTCCGCCGACCGGAGGATCGCCCTTGCCGCGATCTACGCCTTCGCCCGGCGGGCCGACGACATCGCCGACGCGGCGGCTCCCAGCGGCGAGCGGCTCCGGGCCCTCGACACCGTGGAGCAGGCGCTCCACCGGGCGCTCGGAGGGGAGCCGCGCGGCGCGGTGTTCACGGCGCTGGCCGACGCGATCGAGCGAAACCGGCTTCCGGTCGAGCCGTTCCTCGATCTTCTGGAGGCGTTCCGGATGGACGCCCGCGATGCGACGTTTCCGACGTGGGACGAGCTCCTCGCGTATTGCCGCGGCTCCGCCAACACGATCGGCCGGCTCGTCCTCGCGCTCTACGCGATCGACGACCCCGAAGCGCTGCGGGGTTCGGACGACGTGTGCACGGCGCTTCAGCTCACGAACTTCTGGCAGGATCTGGGGGCGGATCTCGCCCGCGGGCGGCTCTTCATCCCGCTCGAGGACCTGGCCCGGTTCGATCTCAAGCAGGACGCGCTCTCACGGGCCTCCTCGCGCCACGGGCTCGGAAGGCTTCTCTCCCACGAGTGCCGCGCGACCCGGGAACTTTACCGCCGCGGATCCGTCGTGACCCGGCACGCTCCCTTCCTGCTCTCGCTCCACCTGCGCGCGTCGATCGCCGGGGGCCTCGCGATTCTGGGCGCCGTGGATCGCCTCGGATGGCGCGTCCTCGAGCATCGGCCCGTGCTGAGCGGCCCCGCCCGCGTCGCGGTGCTGCTCCGATCCGTCCTGGGGATCCATGCCTGAATCGCGTCGCGCGGCTTCAGGAACGAGCTTCGCGCTCGCGTTCCAGGTGCTTCCGCCGGGTCAGCGCGAGGCGATCCGCGCCGTGCACGCCTTCAGCCGGTGCATCGACGACAGCGTGGACGAAGAGCCCGACCCGGGCCGCGCGCGGGACAAAGTCGCGCGCTGGCGCCTCGAGATCGCGGCCTGCTACGAGGGTGAGCCAAGCGAACCGGCGGCCGTCGCGCTGAGGCCGCACCTCGCGCGGTTTCGAATCCCCCGGGGCTATCTCGACGAGCTTCTGAGCGGAGTCGAGATGGATCTCACGCACCTCCGATACGCGACCTTTGAGGAGCTTCGCCGATACTGCTATCGGGTCGCTTCGGTCGTGGGGCTTATCTGTCTCCGGATCTTCGGCGATCACGAGGAGCGCGGGAGAGGCTACGCGGAGAATCTGGGGCTCGCGCTCCAGCTCACGAATATTCTGCGCGACCTGGAGGCCGACCGCGCCCGGGGGCGGATCTACATTCCAGGCGACGAGATGCGCGCCTTCGGATACTCGGAGGACGCCCTCGCCCGCGGGGAGCGGACCAAGGCCTTCGACACGCTGATGCGGTTCCAGGCCGCCCGGGCGCGGGAGTACTTCGCACAGGCCGATCGGGAGGCGGGCGGGCTCGACCGCAGGCGGCTCTTGGCCGCCGAGATCATGAGCCGCATCTACCAGCGGCTGCTCGGACGCATCGAGGCGTCGGGATTCGACGTGTTCCGCCGTCGGGTGCGTGTCCCGTTCCTGGAACGGGCCTGGATCACGGGGAGCACGTTGATCGCGTCGAACGGGGCGCGATGAGCGCTGGCTTCGATGTCATCGTCGTGGGAGCCGGATTCGCCGGAGTGGCGGCCGCGACGGCGCTCGCGGAGCGCGGCGCCCGCGTGCTCGTCCTCGAGACGCGGCAGCGTCCCGGCGGCCGCGCCGTTTCCTGGACCGATCCCGAAACCGGTGAAATCCACGACAACGGGCAGCATGTCCTCGGCGCCTTCTACGAGGAGACGTTGGGGCTCCTGCGAAGGATCGGCACCGAACGCGCGCTCGCCGTGGAACCGACCTTCCGGCTCCGATTCTGGGAGCGCGGGCGCGGAGCGTTCGAGTTTCGTTGCCCCGACCTCCCCGCGCCGTTTCACTGGCTGGTAGCGGCCGCGACGTGTACGCGGCTCTCACCCTCCGGGCGTATCGCGGCGCTTCGCCTCGTGGAGCGGGCGCGCGCCGTGCTCGCACGAAACGGCGACGGCGCGGGACTCACGGTGGACGCCTGGCTTGAGCAGGGGGCCGCGAGCGCCGACCTGGCGGTGATGCTCCGGCCGCTCGCGCTCGCCTCGCTGAACGAGAGCCCGAGGGAGGGCTCGGCGGCGCTGTTCGCGGGGGTGCTGGACCGGCTGTTCGCGAGTCCGGCCGCCCGGAGCGGCCTCGCGCTCCCGCGACGCGGCGTCAGCGAACTCATCAGCGGATTCGAGGAGTTCCTCGCGGCGCGCGGCGGCGGGGTGCGCTACCGCGCGACCGTGCTCTCCGTGCGGGTTTCCGAGCGGCGCGCCACGGGAGTCTCGCTGCTTGGAGGCGCGCTCGTTCCCGGCGGCGCGATCGTGTTGGCCGTCCCGCACGAGCGGGCCGGATGGATGCTCGCTCCGGAGCACTGGGACCAACACCGTGACGTGACGCGGGTCCCATGGTCGCCGATCGTCTCGACGGTGCACACGTACGACCGCCCCATCCTTCCGTCGCGGTTCGTGAGCCTCATCGGAACCCGGACGCAATGGGCGTTCGACCGCGGCTCCACGATCCCGGGGCGCCACGCGGTAGGGACCGTGCGGAGCGCAGCCTTCGGGGACGTGGACCGTCCCGTGGGCGCCATCGCCGACGAGACGGCGCGAGAACTGGCCGAAGCGTTCCCGGCGGCGGCCCCCGCCCGGCTGCTGGGCTCCCGCGTCTACAAGGAACGGCGCGCCACGATGCGCGCGGTCCCCGGCGTGCAGCGTCTGAGGCCCACACCCGAGACCGCAGTGCGCGGTCTTTTCCTCGCAGGGGACTGGACCGCGACCGGGCTCCCTCCCACGATCGAGGGCGCGGTTCTGAGCGGTCACCGGGCCGCGTCGCTGGTGTCCTGATGGGCGGCGGGACGCACGGGAGCGTGCCGTGAGCCGTGACCTCCGCGACTCGATCCTCCGCTGGTATCTCGCGAACCGGCGGAGGCTGCCCTGGAGGGAAACCCGTGACCCCTATGCGATATGGGTCAGCGAGGTGATGCTCCAGCAGACCCGCGTCGAAACCGTGGTCGCGTACTACGAACGATTCTTGCGCACGTTTCCGACCGTCCGCGCGCTCGCCAAGGCCCGCGAATCGGACGTGCTGGCCTCCTGGTCCGGGCTCGGCTACTACCGGCGCGCGCGGAATCTCCACGCGGCAGCGCAACTCGTGGCCCGGGAGCATGCGGGCCGCCTGCCCCAGGACCCCCCGACGCTCCGCGCGCTCCCCGGGATCGGCGAGTACACCGCCGCGGCGATCGCGAGCGTCGCGTTCGGCCGCGCGGCCGCCGCCGTGGACGGAAACGTGATCCGCGTGCTCTCGCGGATCCACGGGCTCCGGGGGACCCGAACCTCGCTCCGCCTCCGGCGCGCCGTCCTCGAACGCGCGGAGCGGATGGCGCAGGGTCCGCGGCCCGGGGATTGGACGCAGGCCCTCATGGAGCTGGGCGCGACGGTTTGTCTGCCGCGCGAGCCGCTCTGCGGGCGCTGCCCCGCATCACGCCGCTGCGCCGCGCGCCGAGCCGGGACTCCGGACCGCTACCCCGAGCCCGCGGCGGCGGTCAAACCCCGCGCGGGGCGGCGATTGCTCCTTCTCGCCCGCGACGGAAGGCGGGTCTTCCTCGTCACGGACCCCGATGATTCGCATGCGACGTGGACGCTCCCCTACGCTTCGCTCGATGCGCATCGTCCCGCCCGGGCAGCGCGCGCTCTTTCGAGGCGGTACTGGGACACCGACTACCAACCTGAAGGGCCGCGCGCGATCTTTCGGCATCGGACGTTCTCCCACGATTGGACCTATGAGGTGTGGAGCTTGAGCGTCGGCCTTGCCGGCTTCTCCGAGGCTCGCGGGCGACCGCCGGAGCGGGCGGCTCGAGCGGCTTCCGCGGCTCAGGCGGGTTCCGCGGTTTGGGTCGGCGAGCGGCGCGTGCACCGCCTTCCGGTGCGCGCCCACACCCTCAAAGCCCTCAAGCGCGCATGGAAATGAGAGCGCGAATGTGCTAAGCTAGTCAATAAGGCGCGCTTAACGACAACGTGCCCGACGTCCGGGTCGAGGTGCACCCTGATCCGTCGATTCCATTTCGACGCGCTCCACGCTCCGATTCTCGCGGGATTGATCCTCCTCCTTCCCTCGATCCCGAACACAGCGCATGCCGCCGCGCGGCCGTTCCATCCCGCGCTTCGCGATATCCGTCCCGGTCAAGCGATCTCGGAGCGATTCCTCTCGCGCGATCATCGCGGCGGGCTCCTCGTGGACCTGATCATCGAGGGGAACGTCGAGGCACAGCTTCTCCGTGATCAGGGGATCGAGGTGGGCACGCGCGTCGGCCGCATCATGACGGCCCGGTGCCCGCTCCCGGCGCTCGCCAAGCTTCCAGACCTTCCCGGAGTCGAGCGCGTGGAGGCGGCCGAGCGGTGCGTGCCGAGCCTCGACCAGAGCGTCGTCGACGTCGGCGTGAGCTACATCCGCACGACGCCTCCGCTCGGCTTCAGCGGCGAGACCGGCGCCGGAGTGCTCGTGGGCGTCGTCGACACGGGTATCGACTACTCGCATCCGGACTTCCTGCATCCGGACGGCAGCACGCGCCTGGTCTCGATCTGGGACCAGACGGGCTCCGGGAATCCTCCTCCCTCGGGCTTCGGGTACGGCACGGAGTGGAATCCCTCCGACATCAACTCGCAGATCGCGGGAGAAATCGACGCGGACGGCCACGGCTCGCACGTCGCGGGGATCGCCGCAGGGAACGGAATGGCGACCGGGAACGGATTCCCCGGATTCACCTACGTCGGCGTGGCGCCCGAGGCCGATCTCTGCTTCGTGAAGACGAGCTTTCAGACCACTGCGATCGCGGACGGCGTGAATTACATCTTCCAGAAGGCGGCTTCCCTCGGAAAGCAGGCGGTGGTGAATCTGAGTCTCGGGACTCAGGCGGGTCCCCACGACGGGACATCGGCGCTGGACGCGCTCATCAACGGGCTCACCGGTCCGGGCAGGATCGTCGTGGCTGCGGCCGGAAACGGCGGGGAGGACCGTCACCATGGACAGACCGCGGTGGGGTTCGAGACGCCGACGTCGATGACGCTGACCGTGCCGCTCTACGCACCCGCAGGCGGCGCCGGGAACGACTACCTCCTCTTCTCCGGATGGTACGAGGGCGCCGACTTGATCTCGGTCTCCGTACGGACGCCCGGCAACGCGACCGTGGGACCCGTTCCGGCCGGCGCCAATCTTCTCAACCAGAATACGAACGAGGGGTACGTCAACATCTACAACGCGACGACGTCGCCGCCGAACGGGGACCACGAGATCTACATCGAGATCTTCGACGGAATCGCGAACAAGCCGCCCAAGGACGGCACCTGGATCTTCACCTTCACGCCGGTCTCGATCGGCTCGACGGGCCGGGTCGACATGTATCTCTTCGACGATCACCTGGGGGACGGGAGCCTCCTCGCGACGTGGGATCAAGGGTTCGTCCCCGGCGGCGTCGTGGAATCGCCCGGGGATGCCGACTCGGTGATCTGCGCCGCCGCGCACGCGACGAAGAGCTGCTGGGACTCCGTCGACGGAACGGTTCGGTGCTGGAACCCCGCTCCGACTCTCGGTGACCTCGCGCCGTTTTCGAGCCAGGGGCCGCGACGCGACGGCGTGCTGAAACCGGACCTCTCGGCGCCCGGATTGGGGGTCTCCTCTTCGTTATCGTCGTTCGCCCCCTTCCCCGCGGAGCGGATCAACGCCGATGGCGTGCATGTGAATATTTCGGGAACGAGCATGGCTGCGCCGCACGTGACCGGCGCCGCAGCGCTTCTCCTCTCCCAACCCTGTTTCCAGAACGCGACCCCGTCCCAGATCAAGGCGAGGCTCCGGAGCACGGCAAGGGCGGACGCCTTCACGCTCTCGGTGCCGAACGATGCGTGGGGATATGGAAAGCTGGACATCGCCGACGCAGTTTCCACCTCACTGACGGCGACGGTTCCCCATCCCGCGAAGGGATCGAACCTCCCTCCGGGAAAGCCCGACTCGACCACGGTCGCGGTGGGCTGCGTGAAGGCAGACTCGGTCGTCTTCTCGCTCTCGACCGACGGAGGCTCGACGTACCCCACGCGGCTCGGGGCACTTTAC
>JACQPZ010000128.1 GCA_016207265.1 Candidatus Latescibacterota bacterium
AGCGCGTCGAGGTCGCCGAGCGCCTGGGCCGTCTTGAGCTGGCCGAACGTCACGCGGCTTTCGGGTATCGGAATATCCGTCTCGTCGGCGGCCGTCATGAAGAGGTAGAGGCCGCGATCCGCTCCACCCTTGTAGAGCTGTCCGATCGAATGGAGATACCGGGGCCCATACCCCTGGAGGGTCGCGATGCGGAGCGCGTCGCGGATCTCGCGTCGCATGTGCGCGAACGAGGCTTCCGTTCCCGCGGTGCGCTCCACGAACGCGAGTAGCGCCAGGTAATCGCCGGGCTTTCTGAGCGCGAGGAACCGCCCGAGGATCATCTCGAGGCTCGGATGTCCCGGAGCCCCGGCCGCGATCCGCTCCCAGAGAGGATCGGGAGCGTAGACCTCGACGCCCTGGTCGCGCGTGCGCGGCGCCCCGCCCGGCAGAGCGCCTGATTTCTCGAATCGAGCGAGGATCGCGGTCGTGCGGTCCTTGCTCTCCTGCACGTTCGGCTCGTCGAACGGGTTGACCCTTAGCAGCGCCGCGGCGGTCGCGGTCGCAACCTCCCAGCGATAGAACTCGGCCGCGAGCTGCCCGCGGTTCGCGAGCGCGATCTCGATCCAGGGGGCTCCCGCCTGACGCAGCTCCGCGCCGAGCCGGGCGATCTCGGGGCTCGGCGCGGACTCGAGCGTGATCGAGACGAAACAACGGTCGTCCGAGTAGTATCGCGCGAATCCGGGCGGTTCCCCCTCCACGGGGACGATTCCGGCGCCCTCCTTCCCGGTGCTCTCCGCCACGAGCTGCTCGATCCAGTATCCGAGCGGCCGAAGCGGGGGCGGCGCGAGGAGCGTGAGCTTGTCCTTTCCTGCCCGCGCCGCGGCGCCGAGGAACGCACCGAGTCGAATCGCACCGTTTCGCTTCGGATCCTCCGACGCGTACTCCACCATCGCCCGCGATGCATCCGCGGCGAACGCGCGCACGTCCACGCCCATCAGCGCCGCAGGCACCATGCCGAAGTGGGAGAGCGCCGAGTAGCGGCCGCCGATGTCGGCCGGATTCAGGAACACGCGACGCACGCCCTCTTCGCGCGCGACCCGCTCGAGCGCGGAGCCCGCGTCGGTGATCACGGCAAACTGGCGCGCGGCCGTCCCGCCGCCCGTCGCATCGAGGCGCGCCCGGAAATAGCGGTACTGGGAGAGCGTCTCCACGGTACGACCCGACTTGCTCGCGACCACGAAGAACGTGCGGTCGAGCCGGTGGGACGTCTCGGCGGAGCGGATCGCGGCGGGGTCGGTCGAATCGAGCACATCGAGTGTGGGAGCCCCGGGGGCCGGCTTCATCAGGCGCGCCAGAACCTCGGGCGCGAGGCTCGATCCGCCCATTCCGAGAAGGAGCACCCGCGTGAAGCCCTCGGCGCGGATCTCCGCGGCAAAGGCGGCCAGCTCGGGGGCCACCCCCTCGAGCCAGCGGGGAGAATCCAGCCATCCGAGGCGGTTTCGGGCGATCGCCTGATGCTCGGGCTCCGGCTTCCAGAGCGTGGGGTCGCAGCGGAACAGCCGCTCGACCGCCCGCGTCTCGGCGAGCGACGCGAGGGCGCCCCGGTACGCGGCCTCGATCAGGCCGGGATGCTCAGATTGGCTTTCGCGTGCGTTCATACTCGGCGATCTGCGCGACGCGGCGTGCGTGGCGCCCTCCGTCGAAGGAAGATCCGAACCAGGCGTCCAGGGTGGGATTCACATCCTCCGGCGCGATGTAGGCGGAGCCCAACACGAGCACGTTCGCGTCGTTGTGCCTGCGGGCCAGCTCGGCGTGCTTGGCGTTCACGCAGATCGTGGCGCGGATTCCCTCGACCTTGTTCGCCGCGATCGCGATCCCGTTGCCCGAGTCGCAGACGAGCACGCCCCGCTCCGCCTTCCCGTCGCGAACGGCCTCCGCGACACGGAAGGCGTAAGGGGGATAGTCCGTGGATTCGGCAGATTGCGTGCCCATGTCCAATACGGAGTGTCCGTGGGATTCGAGGTAGCGCTTCACGCGCTCCTTGAGATCGAACCCGGCGTGATCCGCTCCGACCGCGACAATCATGGATGCTCCCGTGGGGGAAGTGGGCGTGCCTTCGAGGCAGGACGCTCGCAACTTGAGGCTAGGGCATGGCGCTTGAGCCGCGCAAGTGGCGAGTTGACACGGGGTCCGGGACCGGCGAAACTGCGCGCTCATGAGCACCGGCACTCCGGGCCAGCCGGGCCCGCCAGGAACCCGCAGCACCGCTTCGCTTCGTGCGGAGCACGAGAAGATCGTCGCCAGCCTGCGCGCGATCGCCGAGCGGATCGAGACGCTCCACGAGCAGACGACGCCGCAGCAGATGCTGATGGCCCGCGAAGTGCTTGACTTCGTCCGCAAGCAGATCGCCCCGCACGCCCGCGCGGAGGAGTACACGCTCTATCCCGCGGCGGATTGGGCCGCCGGCGAGGGCTCCAAGCTGACCGAGGCGCCCCGCTTCGAGCATCAGCTCGTCGTGCGCCGCTGCGACGCGCTCGACAAGGAGATCCAGGCCGGCGCTCCCGCGGGGAAGCTCATGCACCTCTGCTACTCGATCCTCGGGCTCATCGCGGCGCATTTCGCGACGACCGACGAGGTGCTGCTCCCGTACCTCGACAAGGCGTTCGACACGCCGCGGTTCGAGAAGGAAGTGCTGACCCCGCTTCGGACGGAGCGCGGCGCGAAGCGCTAGTTCTTCCCGGCCAGCCAGTCGTCGAACGCGCGATACCCGTAATCGCGCCCGAGAAACTCGTGCACGAGTTTCGCCGCGGGGGCCGACCCGCCCCTCGCCAGCACTGCATTGCGGTAGCGCCGCGCGACGGTTGTGTCCAAGAGATCCGCCTGGTTGAACTTGCTGAACATGTCCTTCGAGATCACGAGCGACCACATGTAGGTGTAGTAGACCGCGGAGTACCCGTCGAGGTGGCCGAACGCCGTCTGAAAGTGGGTGTCCGGCATCGGCGGGAACGCCGTGTACCTGGGCTCGAGATCGCGGGTCGTGCGATCGGTGTCGACCTCCCGGGCCGGCCGGTTGTAGAGGTTGAGCGAGAGCGCCGAGTACAGGTTCTGGTAGGCGATCGACGTGGCCCGGCCGAACTGATCCGCGCGCCGCATGCGCTCCACCATCTCCGCCGGGATCGCTTCTCCGGTCTGATAGTGCTTCGCGAAGGTCTGTAGGACCCCCGCGTTCCAGCACCATTCCTCGAGCATCTGCGACGGCGCCTCCACGAAATCCCACTCGGTCGAAATCCCGGAAATCGGCTCCCAGCGCTGGTGTCCGCCGAACATCCCGTGGAGCAGGTGCCCGAACTCGTGGAAGAAGGTCACGACGTCGCCGTGCTCCATGAGGCCCGGATCGCCGGGCTTCCCTCCCGCGAAGTTGCAGATCAGCGCCCCCTCCGGGATCTGGATTCCCTCGACGCCGTTCCGAATGCCGAAGTTCGCCGCGTGATTGAATTTTCCAGGCCGCGGATGAAGGTCGAGGTAGAAGCGGCCGATCATCCGATCGCCTTCCCACGCCTCGTACGCCTCGACGCTCGGGTCCCACACGTCCGCATTCTCGATCCGCTTGTAGGCGATTCCGAAGAGCTTCGACGTCACATCGAGGAGCCCCTGCTTGACCCCCTCGAAGGGGAAGTAGGGACGCGCCTGCTGGGCATCGAAGTTGTAGTCGCGTTTGCGAATCAGCTCCCCGTAATACCGGCGCTCCCATTGATTCACGGCCGTCGCGGCCGGGTCATCCTCCCGTTTGCGCTTCAGGTAGACCGCGTACTCGTCCTTCGC
>JACQPZ010000127.1 GCA_016207265.1 Candidatus Latescibacterota bacterium
ACATGGGCCGGGCGGCCCTCGATCTGAAGCTCGTCGATCGCGTGGCGTCCCTCGACGAGACGATCGAGGCGGCGAAGCGAGCCGGCAGGATCCATCCAAACGTCCGCGCCCACGTCGAGGAGCACCCGAAGCCGAGATTGTTCCAGCTTCCGGCGCTCCTCGCGCCCATCGCCTCGCGGCTCGCTTCTCGCGTCGCGGAGGCGCTCGGGGCCGGCGGCGCGGCTGGAGCCGCCGAGGCCGCGACTCACGACGGGGATCTCACGGCGGGCGCCGAGCCGGAGCCCTGGACGTACGAGCAGCGCTATCTCGGGTTCATGCTCCGGAACCCGGGGACGCCGCTCCTCCTGACCCCGGCGTCGCTCCTTCCGGACGAGCCTGCGGCCCGGTAGGAGAAGAGATCCGCATGTTCGGCTTCTCGATCGCGACCGTCTACCTCCTCGTCGGGGGCCTTGTGTTCCTCCTCGGGTTCCTGATCCTCCGCGAGGCCCCACGCGAAAAGGCGAATCGCGCGACCGCGCTCATGCTCTCCTTCGGCGGCCTGGGCTCCGTGCTGGGCGCGATCGGCTTCATCCTGGAACGCGCGGTCGAGGCCCCCCGCGCCGGTACGACCGATGTCCTGCGCTCGTTCAACTATCTCTGGGAGTTTTTCTTTCCGTCCCTCCTCTACTTCGCCTGCGTTTTCCCCGCCGAGAACCGGCTCGTCCGGCGCCTTCCGTTCGCGGCCGTGTGGATCTTCGCGCCGCACGCGTTTCACCTCTTGCTGATGGTGATCCAGACCCAGGGCGCGCTCATCGGACGCGTGACCGCAGCGATCGCGCAGAACCCGGTCGGCGCCACCCTGGTCCATGCGGGGCGCCTTCCCATGGCGCTCCTCTTCGGCTTCCACGTGATCCTCTTCTCGGCGGTGAACCTGCTCTACATCGCGGCGGCGCTGACGCTCCTCTGGGTGAGCTATCGGGGGGCGACCAACACGCGCATCCGAAGCCAGCTCCGCACGATCTTCATCGGCCTGGCCTCCTGTGCGGGACTCTATGCCGTCGCGGTGCCGATCCCGACGCTCCTCAACCACACGTGGCCTTCGCTGACGCGATCCACGCTCATCGTCGCGGCGCTCGTCCTGGGATCGGGGGGAATCGCCTACTCGATGGTGCGCTACCGGTTCCTCGACGCGAAGCTGATCGCGCGGAAGACGATCCTCTACGCCGTGACCTCGGCGTTTCTCCTCGGCGTCTACCTCACGATCATCCGCCAGCTCGACGCGTTCGTGGAGAGCGTGGCTGGGGTCGACGTCACGGTCTTCGAGACCGCGGTCCTCCTGATCGCGCTCGTGCTCTTCCAGCCGGTCGTCTCCTGGCTCGAGGAGGCGCTCGAAAACGTCTTCCTTCGCGAGCGGAGCGACCACCGCACGCTCCTCCGGCGGATGAGCGGCGAGGTGCTCACGGTGCTCGATCTGAGCGCGCTCGCCGACACGGTCCTCGAAACGCTCCGCGAAGGCGTCCCCGCGCGCACCACGGTGCTCCTGGTCGCGCCCCAGGGGCGCGCGACGCTCGCCCGCGGCTTCGGAGGAAACGTGGACCTGAACGCGATCGCCGCCGTGCCCCGCGACGTCCTGGACCGCATGACCGGAGGCCTCTCGCTGGTGCGGCGTGAGGACCTCCGCGATCTCGCCGCCGAGCCGGGGGTCGCGGAAGCCGCGGAGCCGTTGCTTCGGACGAAGCCCTACCTCCTCCTTCCGCTCCGGCACGCGGGGCAGTTTCTCGGGGTGATCTCCCTGGGACGGAAGATCACCGAGACGCGGTACAACGCCGAGGAGATCTCGCTCCTCCAGACGCTGGCCAACCAGACGAGCGTGGCGCTCAAGAACGCGCTCCTTTACGAGGAGAATCTCGCGAAGTCGCTCCTCGAAGAGGAGCTTCAGGTCGCACGGCGCATCCAGCAGCAGTTCCTGCCGAGCCGGCTTCCCGAAATGGCGCGCTTCGGGATCGCCGCCATGAACGTGCCGAACAAGCAGGTCGGCGGGGACTACTACGACATCGTGGATCTCGGGTCGGGGAACTACCTCGTCACGATCGCCGACGTCGCGGGCAAGGGCGTCCCGGCCGCGCTTCTCGCCTCCATGGTGCAGGCTTCGGTGCGGACCCAGGCGCAGGACGGAAAGCCGGTCCGGGAGATGATGAACCGCCTGAACCGGCTCGTGCACGACGCGACCCCGGACGACCGCTTCGCGACGTGCTTTCTGGCCCGGGTGTCCGCGGATGGACTCAACGTCTCGTTCACGAACGCGGGTCACAACTATCCGATTCTGAAGCCCGCGGAAGGGCGGAGTCGCCTCCTCCACGAGGGCGGGATCCCACTCGGGATCCAGCCCGACTTCCCGTATTCGGAGGCGGTCACTCCGCTTGAGCGTGGGGACGCTCTGATCCTCTACACCGACGGGATCACCGACGCCCGAAACCGGGCGCTCGAAGACTACGGGGAGGATCGGTTGTTCCGCCTCGTGGACGAGCTGCCCCGGGACCTGAGCGCCCGTCAGCTCATGGACGCGATCGCGTTCGACCTGTCGCGATTCACGGAAGGGGCCGAGCAGGCGGACGACATCACGCTGGTCGCCCTGAAGGCCCTTTGAGGGAGCGGGATTTCTGATACAGTAACCGTATGGGAGCCGCTTTGCCGACACCCTCGCAGGACGAGCGCGGCACCATCACCCTGACGATCGGCAGCCGCCTCGAGCTTCTCTCCATGGTCCACGCCCTGATCGAGGGCATCGCCCGTCAGTTCGAGATCGATGACGAGACCTCGGGCTCCCTGATGATCGCCGTCATCGAGGCGGGCACCAACGCGATCCAGCACGGAAACGCGTTCGCCGAGGACAAGACCGTCACGTTCGAGTTCCAGGTGAGCCCGGGGGACGTTCGCGTGCGGGTGGACGATCACGGCAGAGGCTTCGACCCCGCCAAGGTGGAGGATCCCACCGATCCGTCGAACCTGCTCGATCCGAGCGGACGCGGGCTCTATCTCATGAAGAGCCTGATGGACGAGGTGAAGTTCGACATCCGGAGCGATCACGGCACCACGGTAAGGCTCCGGAAGGCCCGCCCGGTCTCCGCGCGCTAGCGCGGCCTCAGATTCTCCAGCGTTCGCTTCACGGCGGGGTAGATCTGCTCGAACGCGGCCACGACGCGCGGATCGAACTGCGTCCCTGCCGCGCGGCGCAGCTCGCTGAGCGCCTCCTCTTCCGGGATGGGCTCCCGATACGGTCGCGACGAGGTCATCGCGTCGAACGCGTCCGCGACCGCCATGATCCGCGCCTCGATGGGAATCCGCTCTCCCCTGAGCCCGTCCGGGTATCCGGTGCCGTCGAAGTGCTCGTGATGGTGCCGCACGCCCGGAAGCAACGGGTGTAGGAGCGCGATGGGACGGAGAATGTCCTCGCCGATCAAAACGTGCATGTCCATCTTCTGGCGCTCGAGCGGATTCAGGCGGCCGGACTTCGTGAGGATCGTCTGGTCGACCGCGATCTTGCCGATGTCGTGGAGCAGGCACGAGCGGTGGATCATGTCGAGCGTCGCGGACGGAAGCCCGAGCTGCTTCCCGATCGCCTCGGAGTACGCCGCGACGCGCACGGAGTGTCCCTCCGTATAGGGATCCTTCGCTTCGAGCGCCATCGTGAGCGACATGATCACGCTCAAGTAGAGATCCTCGAGGCCCTCGCGCAGCCGCCCCTCGACGAGCGCGACGCCGGCCAGGGAGGCGAGATTCTCGAAGGCCTCGATGTGCTCGGCGCGCACGTGCACCGCGTGCGAGTTGTTCACGAGCAGAGCGCCCACCCGCTGGTCGCGGACCCGCATCGGGGCAAGCGCCCCCCAGCTCATTCCCGCCGCGAGTAGGAACTCTCGGGACCAAGGCGAGCGCTGCGTCCGCTTGAAGATGAGCACCTCGTCGCGAAGGAGGAACCGATCCAGAAGCCGCGACGCCGTGCTCGAAAGGGCGTAGTCCCCCCATTCGCCCAGGACGCCCTGCGCGGCGCGGCACACGTACTCGTCTGAGGTTTCCCGGACCAGGATCGCGACGCCCTCCGCGTGGAGGAGCTTCGTTACCCCCTCGACGACGGCTTCGAACGGCGTGCCGGGCCCCTCGACGTAGCCGAGCGAGCGCGCGACGGTGTTCAGCACCTCGAGCGTGTGGAGCGGCCGCGGGAGGTCGGCCGGGCGGGCTGAAGGCGTGCGGAGACTGCTGGATTCGGTCTTGGTCGGCATGGCCTCCCCTCACCGCACCTATCGGCAGGCGAGACCGAATATTTAGCCGACGGCCGGAAGGAAGCGCGCGAGGAAGCCGACGAACCGCGGGAAGAGATCCGTGACGAGCAGGATCCCGAACAGGATCAGCACGACACCGCTCCCCACCTCGATCGCGCGCAACGATCCGCGAATCCGGCGCGAGGCGGAGAGGAACGAATTGAGCGCGAGCGAAGAGAGGAAGAAGGGGACCCCGAGCCCAAGCGAATAGACCGAGAGGAGGATGATCCCGGTGCCGACCGTCTTCGCGGTGCTCGCGTAGACGAGGATCGAGGCGAGGATCGGGCCGATGCACGGCGTCCAGCCGGCCGCGAAGGTGATCCCGACGAGCACCGATCCCAGGATTCCGAGCGGTTTCGTCGTGAGCTGCTTCTTCCGCTCCCGCGAGAGCGCCGGGATCGGCAGGATCCCGGTGAGGTAGATCCCGAAGAGGATGATCAGCACGCCGCCGACCCGCCGCAACGTGTCCTGGTGCTGACGGAGGAACTGGCCCGCCACGGTGGCCGTCGCGCCAAGCGCGATGAACACGAGCGAGAATCCCACGATGAATGCGAGCGAGTGGATGATCGTAAGGCGCCTTACGCGCGGCCCCGCGTGCGCCGCGGTCAGCTCGTCGAATGAGACGCCGGTGATGAAGGTGACGTAGGAAGGAACGAGCGGGAGCACGCACGGAGAGACGAACGATACGACGCCGGCGAGAAACGCCGCGAGCAGCGATACCTGATTGATCTGAGTTTCGAACAAGCGGTCGCCTCGGGCTCGGGGCCGGTGGTCGGGAGCCTAGCTCGGCTGGAGGAGCGGCAGGATCGCCTGCTCGACCGTCGCGTAGTCCGTCATTCCGATCACCTTCTTCACGATCGTGCCGTTCCGATCCAGGATGAACGTGGTCGGGATCCCCACGATCCCGCCGTACGCCTCGGCGGTCTTGTCGTTCGCGAGGAGCATCGTGTAGTTCACGTTGTACTCGTCCACGAAGGGCCGGACGTCCGTGGCTCCGCCCGCGTCCAGGGAGAGTCCGACGATGGCGAACCCCCGGTCCCGGTACTTCGATTGAAGCCGCACGAAATCGGGCACCTCGGCGCGGCACGGCGGGCACCAGGTCGCCCAGAAGTTGACCAAGGCGACCTTCCCCTTGAAATCGGCGAGTCGCACGGTCTTCCCGTCGAGGTCGGGCAGCTCGAAGGCGGGAGCGGGGGACCCGACGGTCCCCGCGTCCGCGGACGCCGCGACCCCCTGCTCGGACGCCTTGCGCGCACACCCCGCGACGAGCGCGAGTCCGGCGATCGCGAGCCCAGCGACGAGCGCGAACGCGGGCAGCCCGAGCCTGGCACGCGCAGCCACGGCCCCATCCCGCACGGAACGGCTCTCAGAGGATCGGATAGTAGGTCTCCAATTCGTAGTCGGTGATCCGCGTCCGGTACTCATCCCATTCGATGCGCTTGTTCTCGATGAACTTGGTGAACACGTGGTCGCCGAGCGCCTCGCGCACGAGCTTCGATTTCGCGGTCAGCTCGAGGGCCTCGATGAGGCTCCCGGGCAGGCTCTCGATCCCCAGCTCGTCCCGCTCGTGGACGCTCATCTCGTAGATGTCCTCCTCGACCGGAGGACGGAGCGTCGCGTTCGACTCGACCCCCTTGAGTCCCGCCGCGAGACAGATCGCGAAGGCGAGGTACGGATTGCACGCCGGGTCGGGGCAGCGAAGCTCGATCCGGGTGGCCTTCTCGTGCCCCGGCTTGTACATAGGAACCCGGACCAGGGCCGAGCGGTTCCTCTGGCCCCATGCGATGTAGACCGGGGCCTCGAATCCCGGGACCAGACGCTTGTACGAATTCACCCACTGGTTCGTGACCGAGGCGATCTCCGGCATGTGGTCGAGCAACCCCGCGAGGTAGGAGCGCCCCGTCTTCGAGAGATGGTACTTGTCCTTCGAGTCGAAGAAGAGGTTCTTCCCGCCCTTGAAGAGCGACTGGTGGATGTGCATGCCGCTTCCGTTCTGACCGTAGACCGGCTTCGGCATGAACGTGGCGTAGTAGCCGCTCTGGCGCGCGATCTCTTTCACGACGTAGCGATAGGTGATCGTCTGATCGGCCATCTTGAGCGCGTCGGCGTATTTCAGATCGATCTCGTGCTGGCTGGACGCCACCTCGTGGTGCGAGGCCTCGACCGAGATCTCCATCGCCTGGAGCGCCTCCACCGTGCGTGAGCGAAGCTCCGTGCCGATGTCGTCCGGGACCTGGTCGAAATACCCCGCCGAATCAAGGAGCGTGCGGTCCTTCAATCCCTTGAAGTAGAAGTACTCCAGCTCCGGCCCGAGATAGAAGGTGTAGCCCTGCTTCTCGATCTTCTTGAGCGCCCGCTTCAGCGCGTGCCGCGTGTCGCCGGCGTAGGGTGATCCGTCGGGATTGAAGATGTCGCAGATGAGGCGGCCGACGTGCTCTCCGTTCACCTTCCACGGGAGCATCTGGAAGGTGCTCGGATCCGGCATCGCGATCAGGTCGCTCTCGTAGATCCGCGCGAACCCTTCCACCGAGGAGCCGTCGATGCCCACGCCCTCTTCGAGCGCCTCGGCCAGCACGCGCAGCGTGATGCCGACACTCTTGAGCTGACCCAGAATGTCGACGAACCACAGGTGGATCATCTCCACCTCGCGCTCTTCACAGAACTTCACGATCTCCTTCGTCGACTTCAGGCTTTCCATCCGCCGGAATCCTCCTTCAGGCCTGGGGCAGGTTGAAGATCAGCAGGAAAATCTGCGAGTCCAATTCGAGGGCAACCGGGATACGTCCATTTGCGCGCGATGATTCGCGAATTCAATCGGCATCTGCGTAGCGGTGTGTTCGAGAGGTGCGGCAAGGCGGAACAATAGCGGCGCCGGGCGGGCGAGTCAACATGGTTTCGGGGCCGGGTGTCGCGTCGGGGCCGGCTGTCGCGTCGGGGCCGCGTGGTTTCGGCGCATGCGGGCGCGCCGATTTTTGGATTGGCATTCGGCCCGGACGGAGGTCCACACTTCCCGGCATGGTGGCGCCCACACAAGAGTCGCTTCGCGCGCAAGCGGTCGTCGCGCACCCGCCCATCGAGGTCTGGCGCGCGTTCACGCGCCCCGAGCATCTCCATTATTGGTTCGGGGATGCGGGCGAGATCGACCTGAGGGTCGGAGGGGCGTTCGTCGTCCGCGCCTCGAGCGGGCTCAAGCTGGACGCCACCATCGAGCGCTTGGTCGAGGGGCGGCGGCTCGTGCTCCGGCCCACCCGCTGCGGGGACGACGCGAGGATCGAAGTGGATTTCGTGAAGCTCGCGGGGGCCGAAACCAGGATCTCGGTGACCCATCCGGACGCCGAAACCGTGGAAGGCTGGCGCGATGCTCTCGAGAATCTCCGATCGGTTTGGGACGATGGGATCGACCTGCGCGAGAGCCGGGCGGGCGTGATGGGGATCGGCCCGCGCGGAATCGACTCCTCGGAGCGGCCCATCCCCGGAGTCCACGACGGGCTCGGCGTCCGGTTGGCGGCGGTCCTCTCGGGCGGACCGGCCGAGAAGGCCGGGCTTCGGTCCGGCGATGTCGTCATCTCCTTCAATGGGGCGGCATTACGAAGCGAGACCGAGTTGGTCGAGAGGATTCGCTCCTGCCGTCCGGGAATGGAGGTCGCGGTTCAAGCCGTGCGGGACGGGCGGCCCGTGAATGTTACGGTGACTCTTGCGCAGCGGCCCGGGCGTGGGAGCCCGCCTCCCGCACCGG
>JACQPZ010000130.1 GCA_016207265.1 Candidatus Latescibacterota bacterium
GCCGCAAGCTGCGTGGCCTCCTCGACCGTCTCGACGGGGATCACCTTCGCGGCCCCGTTCCGGAGCGCGGTCGCGATGCTCGAGCAGGTGCGAAGAACGTCCACCACCACAATCTGGCGGCCCTCCACGGACGCCCGCTCCAGCTCACCCGGGACCAGGCACAGGTCGATCCGCTTCATTCGGCCGCCGCCTCCGACGACAGGAACGTGTCCAGATACCCGGTGTGGAAGTCTCCCTTCAGGAACGCCTGATCATTGAGCAGGCGCAGGTGGAGCGGAATCGTGGTGTCGATCCCCTCGACCACCGTCTCTTCGAGCGCGCGCCGCATGCGAACGATCGCCTCCATGCGGTCCCGCCCCCACGTGATGACCTTCGCCACCATCGAGTCGTACGTCGGGGGGACGACGTAGCCCGAGTAGAGATGGCTGTCCACGCGGACGCCCGGCCCTCCGGGGCTGTGGAAGTAGCTCACCCGTCCGGGGGACGGCTGGAAGTTCCGGTCCGGCTTCTCCGCGTTGACCCGGCACTCCAGCGCATGGCCCCGGAGGCGCACCTCGTCCTGCCGCCACGGAAGGGCCTCGCCGGCGGCCACCGCGATCTGCGCCTTGATGAGGTCGTAGCCCGTCACCTCCTCCGTGACCGGATGCTCGACTTGAATGCGCGTGTTCATTTCCATGAAATAAAACTCGCGGTCGGGACCGAGCAGGAACTCGATCGTTCCACAGCCTTCGTACGCGATCGCCCGGGCGCCGGCCACGGCAGCGGAGCCCATCTTCGTCCTGAGCGCGTCATCCAGCGCAACGCTCGGCGACTCCTCGAGGAGCTTCTGGTGCCGGCGCTGGATGGAGCACTCGCGCTCCCCGAGGTGGAGCAGATTCCCGTGCCGGTCGCCGATGATCTGAAACTCGATGTGGCGGGGCTTCTCGACGTACCGCTCGACGTACACCGCGCCGTTGCCGAAATTGGCCTCGGCTTCGGCCTGTGCCGTCCGAATCCCGCTCCTCAGGGATGCCTCGTCGGTCGCGATCCGCATTCCCTTGCCGCCTCCGCCCGCGGCCGCCTTGATGATCACGGGGTAGCCGAGCCGCTTCGCGACGTCGGCGGCCTCGTCGGCCGATTGAAGGACGCCCTCGCTCCCGGGCGTGACCGGAACGCCCGCCTCCACCATGGTGCGGCGGGCGGCGGCCTTGTCCCCCATGAGCCGGATCATCTCCGAAGACGGGCCGATGAACCGGATGTGGCAGGACTCGCAGACTTCGGGGAAATGGGGATTCTCGGACAAGAACCCGTAGCCGGGGTGGATCGCGTCGGACGCCGTGATCTCCGCGGCGCTCATGATCCTCGCGATGTTGAGATAGCTATCCGCCGCGGCGGGCGGCCCGATGCAGACCGCCTCGTCCGCGAGACGCACGTGGAGCGAATCCCGGTCCGCCTCGGAGAATACCGCGACGGTCTCGATCCCCAGCTCCCGCGCCGCGCGGATGACCCGCAGCGCGATCTCCCCGCGGTTGGCGACCAGGATCTTCTTGAACATTCGCCCTAGACGAGGTTCTCGCGCCGCTCAAATGGCTTCCAGGACTCGTCCGACGTGGCGTGGATTCCCTTGACCCTGAGCTCGAATTCCGTCGGGTTGGAGCAGTACCGGAGCGCCGTCTCGAGATTGATCTTCTCCTCCGTGTAGAGCTTCATGATGCCCTGATCGAAGGTCTGCATCCCGTACTGGGAGACCCCCTCCGAGATCAGCCCGCGGATGAGCGACGTCTTCGCCGGATCGATGAGATATTCGCGGATCGTGCTCGTGACGGTCATGACCTCGACCGCGGGAATCCGCCCGGCACGGTCGGAGCGGGGGAGGAGCCGCATCGCGAGGACCGCCTGGAGCGTCGTGGAGAGCATGAACCGGATTTCCTCGTGCTGGTGCGGCGGGAAGAACGAGAGGATCCGGTTGATCGTCTGCGGCGCGTCGGTCGTGTGGAGGGTCGAGAGCACGAGATGACCCGTGTCGGCGGCCATGAGCGCGGTCTGCATGGTCTCCGCGTCCCGGATCTCGCCGATCAGGATCACGTCGGGATCCTGGCGCAGGATGTGCTTCAGGCCCTCGGCGAAGGAAGCGGTGTCGAGCCCCACCTCGCGCTGCGAGATCGTGCTCTTCTTGTCCCGATACAGGAACTCGACGGGGTCTTCGATCGTGATCACGTTGCGCGCCTCGTTCCGGTTCACCGAGTCGATCATCGCGGCCAGCGTCGTGGACTTGCCCGAGCCTACCGTGCCGCAGACGAGCACGAGCCCGCGCGGGCGGCCCGCGATCTCCTCGATCACGCTCGGAAGGTTCAACTCCTCGAAGGACGGGATCGTGGCCGGGACCTGCCGGAACACCATCGCGATCGTGCCGCGCTGTTGATAGAAATTGGTCCGGAACCGCGAGAGGCCGGTGACGCCGAACGCGAAGTCGACTTCCTTCGTCTCCTCGAACGTCTTCTTCTGCTTCGGCGTCAGGATCTGGTCGACGATCGCCTCGAGATCGGGCTGCGAGGGGGCGGCCTCGTCGAGCACGACCAGGCTCCCGTCCACGCGCGCCGTCGGCTTCGTTCCCACCTTGACGTGAAGGTCCGATGCCTTGAGCTCCACCATCCTTTGAAGCACTCGCTTGATGTTCATCCCTCTCCCCCGCGGGCGATCTACGCCGCGCTCTCGGACTCCACCAGGAACAACGTCTGCCCGTACTCGACGGGCTGGGCATTCTCCACGAGAATCCGGGCGATGCGTCCGCTCACCTCGGACTCGATCTCGTTCATGAGCTTCATGGCTTCCACGATGCAGACCGTCTGCCCGACGGTCACGGAGCTCAACTCCTCGACGTAGGGATCCGCGTCCGGGGCCGGCGCGCGGTAGAAGGTTCCGACCATCGGGGATTTGATCGGGATGAGATTCCTGGGAGGCGCCCCCTCGCCGGCTTCGGAGCCGGCGCCCACGGCTTCGACCGGGATCGCGGGCTGCGCCGCCGGCATCGTCATCTCCCCGCCGGGGCGGCGGACGCGGACGGTCGTGAAGAGCCGGCGCACTTCGATCTCCGCCAGATCCTCCTCGCGCATCACCGCGACCAGCTCGCGAATCCACTTGCGGAGGTTCATCGATCTCTCCCGCCCCGCGCCCCGGAGTTGATCTGGGAGGCGAGATCGTGGAGCCCCAGCTCATAGCTCCGCACGCCGAAGCCCATGATCACGCCCGTCGCGGCCGCGCCCGTTAGCGACACGGCGCGCATCGGCTCCCGCGCGTACAGATTCGTCATGTGCACCTCGATCACGGGGATCGTCATGGCGCGAACCGTATCCGCGAGCGCGACGCTCGTGTGCGAGAGCCCGCCCGGATTGAGGAGGCAACCCTTGGCCGCGTCCATCGCGACGACCAGACGGTCGATGAGCGCGCCCTCGTGGTTGGTCTGGAAGCACTCGACCCTCAATCCCAGGGTCTCACCGAGCTTCTCGAGACGGCGGTCCAGCGCCTTCAGGGTCTCGCTCCCGTAAAGCGATCGCTCGCGCCTGCCGAGAAGCCCGAGATTCGGCCCGTGAAGGACCCACACCGTGCGCATCATCGACGCGGCCCGCCTTTGAGACGTGAGAGCCAGGATTCGAATGACGACTTGTTCCCTTCCACGCCTTTCGGCCTCGCGTCCGATTCGGGCTCGATCCGCACCCGCTTGATCTCGGTCCATCGGGGCGCCGCGGCCGCGGGAGCCGCTTCGGCCGCCGGAGCCGCCTCGACCGCCGGTGCCGCTTCGGCCGCGGTCGCCGGGGGCGCCTCGGCAGGAGCCTCCGCCCGCGCATCCGCGGCCGCCGGGGGCGGACCGGTCCGCTCCACTTCCAGGCGCTCGATCGTCACCTCGCGGAAATCCTGCACGGTGGCGGTATAGGGCAGTGGAGGCGCTTCGTCGAAGGTCTCGATCGTGTGGAGACCGAGGGAGAGCTCCGCCATGTGCTCTTCCTCGCGCGGAAGCCGTACGGGTTGCCAGCTCAGATCCCCTTGGGCGACCA
>JACQPZ010000011.1 GCA_016207265.1 Candidatus Latescibacterota bacterium
AAGGAGAAGCTTCGGGCCGAGCGCTCCCATCCGGCGCCCTTCGCCCCCACCGGCCAGGATCACGGCGAGATCCACCGGTCAGCTCCTCGGCGCCGGAGCGGCTTTCCGGCGCGCGCCGAGGCAGCTCTCGAGCGCCTCTCCCAATGTCGCCGCCGCGATCCGCTCGATCCTAAGCGCGCGACCTTCGGCCGGACCCGCGTCCGAATCGTTCCGCTTGGGGATCACGGCGGAGCCGAATCCGAGGCGCTCCGACTCCTGGAGCCGCCGCGCGAGCTGCGGCACGGGGCGAAGCTCGCCGCCGAGGCCGACTTCGCCGATCAGCACGCGGTCGGGAGGGATCGGAATCTCCCGGAAGCTCGAGGCAAGCGCCACGGCAAGCCCGAGATCCGCCGCGGGCTCCTCGAGCCGGATCCCGCCCGCGACGTTCACGAACACGTCCGAGCCCGCGAGCGAGAGCCCCGCGCGCTTCTCGAGCACCGCGATCACGACCGCGAGCCGCCGCGGGTCGACCCCCTGCGCGACGCGCTGGGGGTTCGCGAAGTGGGTCGGCGCGACGAGCGCCTGAACCTCGACGAGGAGCGGACGCGTCCCTTCCATCGAGGCCACCACGGCAGAGCCCGGGACCGAAGCGCCGCGGTCGCGCAGGAGCCGCTCAGAGGGATTCTCGACCTCGATGAGTCCGTCGCCGCGCATCTCGAAGACGCCGATCTCGTTCGTGGAGCCGAAGCGGTTCTTGGCCGCGCTCAGGATCCGATATCCGTGGTGGGCGTCGCCCTCGAGGTAGAGCACCACGTCCACCATGTGCTCGAGGGTGCGCGGCCCCGCCACGGCCCCGTCCTTCGTGACGTGCCCGATCAGGAGGACCGGGAGCGAACGCTCCTTCGCGAGCCTGAGGAGCCTGAGCCCGCACTCCCGGACCTGCGACACGCTTCCGGGCGCCGCGTCGAGCGAGGAGAGATAGAGCGTCTGGATGGAATCGACGACGAGGAGCGAGGGCGTGAGCCGATCCACCTCGCCCAGGATCGCATCGAGGTCGATCTCCGAATGAAGCCAGAGATTCGCCCCCTCGCCGCGAAGCGCGATCCGCTCGGCGCGCATCCTGGCCTGGCGCGGCGATTCCTCCCCCGAGACGTAGAGCACGGCCCGCCCCGCACGGCCCAGCGCGCCCGCGAGCTGAAGCGCGAGCGTCGATTTCCCGATTCCCGGATCGCCCCCGATCAGAACGAGCGAGCCCGGGACGAGCCCGCCTCCGAGCACGCGGTCCATCTCTCCGATGCCGGAGCGCCACCGCTCCTCTCCCTCGCCGCCGATCTCGTCGAGCCGCTGCGGGACCGCGGAGCCCTCACCCGCGCCGTATCCGCGGCCGGGACCCCGCGGCGCGGCCTTCGCCGTTTCCTCCACGGCGGTGTTCCACGCGCCGCAATGCGGGCAGCGGCCGAACCACTTGGGGCTCTCGTTTCCGCACGCGGAGCAGAGGAAGACGGGATGAGGCGAGGCGGAGGCGGCTCTCTTCTTGGCCAAATGTGAATCCCCTGTGCGAGGCGGAGCAGGCCGCCCGGCGCCGCGACCCGGCGCGGCGCCCGGCCCGTTAGAACAGGCCGATCTTGAGGTACCGTTTCGGGTTCTTCTTGATGTCCTTCACGAGATCGTTCGTGTTGCGAAGCGTTTCCTTGAGATCGTAGTAGAGCGTGGAGTCGGCGATCACCTTCCCCAGCGTGCCTTCCTGATTGTCCATCCGGGCGACCACCCGATGCAAGGCGTCCGCGGTCCCCGAGAGCTTCTCGGAGAGGGCGGTGAGCCGCTGGGACGCGGTGCCGAAATCCCGGATCGAGGTGCTGATCTGCTCCGAGTTCGCGTGCGCGATCGACCGGATCTGGGACGCCGCGCTCTTGAAGTCGATGATGGCCTGGCGCAGGTCGTCCTGGTTTTTCTCCACGGCGGCGGAGAGATTGGTGGACATCTTCTCGAAGTTCTTCGACGCCCGCTCCATCGTCGCGGGGTCGACCGCGTCCAGGAATTCGTTCAGCCGCGAGGAAAGCTCCGTGGCTTCGGTGATGAGATCTCCCGCGCCGGCGATCACCTCCGGAACGCCCGACTGGAAGCGGCCCGGGATCTCTTTCGTGAGATCGAACCGGCCTGGCGCCGAGCCCGGATCGAGCGCGAGGAACTTCTCGCCCATGAATCCGATGTTCGCGACGCGGATCATCGCGTCGGGATGGAGCACGACGCCCTTGTCCACCTCGAACTCGACGCGCACGCCCTGGTCGAGGAGGACGACCCGGCGCACGATCCCCTTCTTCACGCCGCGGACCGCGACGGGGTCCCCCTCCGAGAGATTCCCGACCTCCTCGAAGTGGGCGACGAACCTCGACTTCCGTTGTCCCAGGCGGTACTCCTTGATCCAGGCGATCCCGACGAGGAGCAAAGCGAGGGCGACGAGTCCCGTGATCCCGACCTGGATGGCGGCGCGGCGCGACGTGTGGTTCATCCCTGATCCTTCACGTGGGAAGGAGCGGCCCCTCGGCGCTCCCCTCGATGAACTGCCTGAGCGCCGGGTCCCGCGTGCTCTGGATCTCCGCGGGCGCGCCCACCGCGTGGATCCGCCCCTCGTGGAGCATCGCGATCCGGTCGGCGATGTGGTAGGCGCTCCGCATGTCGTGCGTCACCGAGATCGAAGTGATGCCGAGCCTCTCTTGGAGCTTCCGGATCAGCCGATTGATGAGATCGGCCGTGATCGGATCGAGCCCCGTCGTCGGCTCGTCGTAAAGCATGATCTCGGGATTCAAGGCGAGCGCCCTGGCCAGCGCGGCGCGCTTCTTCATCCCGCCGCTCAGGCTCGAGGGGCGGAGCGACTCCGATCCTTCGAGCCCGACCAGGCTCAGCTTTTCCCGGACCACGAGTTCGATCTGCGATTCCGACATCGGCGTGTGCTCCCGAAGCGCCAGCCCGACGTTCTCGCCCACGCTCATCGAATCGAAGAGCGCGCCGCCCTGGAAGAGCATCCCGATCCGCCTGCGCAGCTCGAGCAGCTCCGAAATGCTCAGCGAGGGCACGTCCATGCCGTCCACGCGTACGCTCCCACGGTCGGGATCCATCAGGCCCACGACGTGCTTCAGGAGAACCGACTTTCCGGTTCCGCTCCTGCCGATGATCACAACGGACTCCCCGCGCCTCACCGCGAGGTCGACGCCCCGGAGCACCTCGTTCCGGCCGAGGCGCTTCCACACGCCCTCGATCTCGATCGAGACGTCAGGCAAAGAGCACCCGGAAGAGGAACGACGCGAGCAGGTAGTCCACGATGAGGATCAGGAGACACGACGCCACGACCGCGTGCGTCGTCGCCACCCCGACCCCTTCCGCGCCGCCTTCGCTCCGAAGCCCGTAGTAGCACCCCATCGTCGCGATGATCATGCCGAAGAAGAACGCCTTGAGCAGGCCCGAGAACACGTCCCGGAGGTGAAAGTAGAGCCTGAGCCCGCTCGAAAACGTGTGGGCGCTCACGTCCAGCGTGGTCACCGCGACGAGGAACCCGCCGAAGATCGCGATGACGTCCGCGAAGATCGTGAGCACCGGGAGC
>JACQPZ010000012.1 GCA_016207265.1 Candidatus Latescibacterota bacterium
CGCGCCGGGGCGCCGGAGGAATGCGCGCCGGCCTGACGAAGCGCGAGCCATAGATAGAGGAAGACAAAGAGGCTCGCCGCCGGGTAGCTCTCGATGTAGCCAAAGTAAAACTGGGAGACCCCGAGCGTGAGAAGGAGCGCGAGGGCGATCCATCGGCTTCGCCCGGTCGGCTCGATCTCGCGGGCGACGCCCGTAAGGAGCGGGACCGCGAGCAAACCGCAGAGGATCGATACGACCGCCATCGCCGTCGCGTCGGGCGGGATCCGGAATAGCTGCAAGAGATTCGCGAATCCATACCAGAGCGCGGCGGAGAGAGGCTCGCTGTAGGCGCGGTGCTCGCCCGCTTTCACCGTCGCGAGCCACACCGCCCCGTCGCCGAGGAGGAGCGTGCGCGCGCGGAGCGTCCAGAGAAGCCCGGCGCAGGGAACGAGGGCGGCGAGCAGCCGGATTGACGGGGGGACGCCGGCCAGCCAGCGCGGGGGGACGGCACGCAGCCAGCGCGGGGGGACGGCGCGGAGGCGGCGCGAGAGGCCGTCGAGCCCCCGGGCTCGCGACGATCGGCCCGCGGCGGATCGGGCCGTGGTCCGTGGGTCCTCAGGCGCCCGACGTCCGGAGGCGGCTCCCAGCACGAGAAGCCCCGCGCCTGCGGCCAGGATCGCGAGGACGAGCAGGCGGAGCGGCGGCGCCAGGAACCCCGGCGAATGAAGGCCCCACGTGCCCGCGCTCGGGCGCGCGGTCGCGGCGAAGACGGCCGCTGCATACGCGAGTCCGCACACGGCGAGCGCGATCGCGGGGCGATTCATGCGCCCCAGCCTAGCCTCCGCGAGCAGGTTATGCCATCCTTTGTGAACGCTGGCGCGGACGTTTCGCGCGGTCGAGCGACAGTCCTCGGAGAAGAGCCCGATGCCCGCCAATCTGACGCCGCAATACAAGGAAGCGGAGCACCGCTTCCGCCAAGCCACGACCCACGAGGAGAAGCTGGACGCTTTGCGCGAGATGCTCGCGCTTCTTCCGAAGCACAAGGGCACCGAGAAGATCCAGGCGGATCTGCGGCGACGGCTCGCGAAGCTGGAGGAAGAAGGGGACCACGCGAAGCGCGGCGGCGCCCAGCGATTCGATCCGGGCCACGTGCGGCGCGAAGGCGCGGGGCAGTGGGTTCTGATCGGTCCGCCCAACGCCGGGAAATCCGCGTTGGTCCGCGCGCTGACCCACGCGCATCCCGAGGTCGCCCCTTATCCGTTCACGACCCGCGCGCCGTTGCCCGGCATGATGCCCTTCGAGGACGTCCAGGTGCAGCTCGTGGACACTCCCGCCGTGGCCCCGAACCACACGGAGCCCTACCTCGCGAATCTCGTCCATGCGGCCGACGGGGTGATCCTCGTGCTGGACGTCACGGCCGACGACGTCGAGGCGAGCGTGAAGGAGCTGGGCGCGCTGCTCGAACGGGCACGCGTATGGCCCGCGTCGCGGCCTTCGCCCCACGACGCCTCTCCGCTCCTTGCGGTGAAGCCCGTGATCGCGGCCGGGAACAAATGCGATCTCGATCCCGACGGCGTCTTCGGGTCGCTCGCGCAGGAGGCTCTGGGGGGCGGGATCCCGTTCGTGTCGCTCTCAGCGGAGCACGGCGCGGGTCTCGAGGATCTGCGTCCGATCCTGTTCCGGGAGCTGGACCGGATCCGCATCTACGCCAAGGAGCCGGGCAAGAAGCCCGACATGGAGAAGCCCTTCGTGCTCAAGCGGGGCGCGACCGTCCATGATCTCGCGCGCATCGTGCACAAGGAGCTGGCGGAGCGGATCAAGTACGCGCGGATCTGGGGTTCGGCCCGTTTCGACGGGGAGCAGGTGAACCGCGACCACGCGCTCGCCGATCGGGACGTCGTCGAGCTGCACGCCTGAGGAATTATCTCACGATGCAGCGCGCGCAGGCGATCGATCCGGTTAGGATGTAATAGGCCGCGATGTGCGCATTCTGGTCCGCGTCCCGCTCGCCCACCTTGCTGCTCGGCGCGCACCGGACGCTCATGGAGATTCCCTCGCGGGTCGAAGCGCGCGAGATCGTGTATCCGAAGCGGATTCCCGAGCCCCGCTCGACGGGGGAGGGCACTTGCTGGTAGGTCGGAGTCTCATACGTCACAAGCAAGGAATCGGTCACGGACCGGAGCTTCATGGAGCTGTATCGATCCATGAAGTTGAGCGCCCGGTCCCATGTCTCCAGAGATCGGTCGCGAGGAACCGTGAAGGTGAGCGGTTGAGCCATCGCAAGCCCGAGCGAGGTCTGCTCCTCCTGCGAAAGCTCGAAGGAGCCCGCACAGGAGAGCGAAAGGGCAGCGAGAAGCACCGGTACTGCCGCGTGAATGATATGACGACGCATGCGGCGACTATATCCGGGATCGCCATCCGGTTCCAGATTCAATGCGCCGTCATGACGGCGGCCCTCATGCTCCTCTTGGGTTTCGCGTTCGGCCTCGGGGCGAGGCCCGCCCGCGCGAACCCGGGCGCGGAGGGCGAGCCCGCGTTCGGAATCTCGGCGTATCACGTCGAGCCACCGCAACTGCTGGAGGCCACGCCGCTTCTCGTCCGCGTATGGGGAGAGGACACGTACGGCCGCCCGATCGAGAGCGTCGCGCGCGTGTCGGTGCCCGATGGGATCGACGTCGTCTCGGGCGATACGGTCCGCGTGACCCGCCATCTCGACCTCGAGGAGGCCGGCGCGATCGATCCTGCCCGCGTCCCGTCGCCGATTACGCGGTGGTTCGCGTCACGGTGAAAGCGGAGGTGCCTTAGCCCGGGTCGGGGATCGCTCCGTACAGAATGCGCGCGAACGTGTGCGGGTCGATGTTCCCTCCCGACACGACGCATACGACCTTCGCCCTGTGCGATCCCAACGCGCTCCACTCCGCTCCGCCGCCGAGCGCCGCGGCGACCGGGACCGCTCCCGC
>JACQPZ010000144.1 GCA_016207265.1 Candidatus Latescibacterota bacterium
GACCCCGAGCCGTACGACTCGCGCCGTCCTGGCCGTCGGCGCCCTCGTCTACGCGGCGGCCGTCGCCGCGGCGAGCGCGCACCAAGGGCCGCGCGGATGGGGACTCCATCTTCCCGGGTTCCTGTCGCCGCCCGCTCGCCTGCTGGTCCTCGCGCTGATCGTCGGGGGCGCGGCGCTCCTCGCCGCGGATCTCGTGCGTCGAACGCCGAGGCGTGAGAGCCCCGTCCGCCTTCGAGGCGCGCCGTCCCGCCGCGGCAGGAACGCCCCCTCCTTCCCGCGCTGGAGCGCCTGGCTCCTCCTGATTCCCTGGGCGTGGATTCTCTGGTCGCTCCGGACTCGGACGCATTTCCTCGGCGACGGCACCGTTTGGCTCGAAGGCCTTCGCTACGGGAGTCTCAATCCGTTCAGCGAGCCCCTTTCGGCGGCGGTATGGTCCGGCTTCGCGGCGATCCTCGGGACCATGAATACGCCGATCGAGGCCGCGAACGCCGGCGCCTTCTCGGTTCTGTGCGGCCTTCTCGCGGCGCCGGTGCTCTGGGGAGTCGTGACGGAGATCGCGCGGGGAGCGGGAGGACGCGCCCTCGCGCTCGGAGCCCTCGGCACGCTCGGCGCGACGCAGCTTTACTTCGGGTACATCGAGAGCTACCCGCCCACGAGCGTCGCAATCTATCTCTATCTGTGGCTGGGCCTCCGGCGCGCGCGGGGGGCGGGAAACCCATTCTTGCTGGCGGGATCGGCCGCGGCCGCGCTTACCTCCCATCTCTCGGGACTCTACCTCCTCCCCTCGTACTTCCTTCTCATCGCTCGCGAGCGGGCGCCGATTCTCCGCCGCGCAGCGCTCCTCGCGCTCCCCCTCGCCGTCGCGGCCGGGACGCTGCTTCTCCTGGGCTACCGTCCCGAGCGGTGGTTGGGCTCGTTTCAGATCGCCGCGCGGGCGGCACTCCCGGGTCAGGGGGCCGCTTCGCTCGCGAAGCCGTACGCCGCGCTGTCGCTCGATCACGCTTGGGACCTCGCGAACGCGATCCTTCTGATCCTGCCGGTTCCGGCTCTTCTCCTCGCCGCGTGCGTTCCCAGCCTTCTGCGTCGCGGCCTTCCGCGTCGCGCGGGAGCGGGGACGGGCAGCTTGGGATCCTGGCGGCCGGACGCGCAGACCCTCTTTCTCGCTGTGGCCGCCGCTTCCGGGCTGCTCATGGCGATCGTCCTGGTGCTGCCGATTCCGCCCGCGCAGGATTGGGACCTGACGTCGCTTCTCCTCCTGCCGGCCGCCGTGCTGGGCGTGAGGGTGGGGCTTTTGCGGGGCTTAGCGGAACGAACTCGTGGAATCGCCCTGACCTCCATCGGCGCGGGCGCTCTCCTATCCTTCGTCCTCGTGAACGCGAACGAGCCGGCCG
Source organism: Candidatus Latescibacterota bacterium (assembly GCA_016207265.1). Classification (GTDB taxonomy): domain Bacteria; phylum Eisenbacteria; class RBG-16-71-46; order SZUA-252; family SZUA-252; genus WS-7. The sequence goes on from JACQPZ010000144.1 coordinate 1,392, forward strand.
GCATCGCCCGCTTCGAGACCATCATCCGGCCGGGAGCGAAGATCACCGCATACGGAAGGGCCTACGGGAACGAGCTTCTCGCGAGCTACGACGAAGACAGAGGCGATCATGCGAGCGCGCTCGTCCACGCCCGCCGCGCGCTCGATGCGGAACCCACCAATCCACGGTACTGGATCAAAGCGGGGGCGGCCCTCTACGAATTGAGGCGGTACGACGAAGCGATTCCGCTGCTCGAGGAAGGGATCCGGCGGGGGCCGAAACGGCACGACGGCTATTACGACCTGGGCAATTGCCTGACGCGGAAGGGGCGGTATGCGGAGGCGGCGTACCGCTTCCGCGAGGCGATCGCGCTCTCGGAGCCTCGGCCCGACTACCTCCACAATCTGGGGGTCGCGCTCTACCACGGCGGGAACGCGGATTCGGCGCGCGCGGTATGGGGAGACGTCCTTCGCCGCTGGCCCGGCTACGCGCTTTCGGTGCGCTCGATGATGCGCTACTTCGGTCCGGCGTCGGGGGAGACGGTACCGGGCGCGGCGCCTGGGCCGGCGCCAGCCCAGGCCGGGGAATCCGACGCGACGGTCACCGAGCCGCCGCGGTGATTCCCGAAGCGGAGCCGATCAGGCCGAGCGCGTCCTCGATCTGCCGATGCCCGAGGGACAGGAGGAAGTTCGGGTTCCGACCATAGGACTTGGCCCCGAGCACGTAGAAATCGGGCTCCGGACTCTTGAGCGACTCCGGGCCGTGCGTGCTCTGAGACAGGCAGCCGACCGGCGCGCCCGCGGAGCCCGCAGCGCCCGCGTTCGGCCGGGACGCGAGAATCGCAGCCGCGAGCGCCATCGGGCCCTCCGAGGCGTAGCAGAGATGGACCTGCAGCTCGCGGAAGAGCGAGAGGTCCGGGCGGTAGCCGACCAGCGCGAGCACGCGATCGACCACGAGTCGGTCCCCTTCGCGCGCCGCGCCCTCGCGGGGCGCAGCCGCGCGGTCGCCGGCCGTCCCACGCGCCGCGAGCGTCACCTCGACCTCGCCGGAAGGGAGCAATCGGTACGAAGCCACCTCGGCGCCAGGGCGGCGGTTGAGCCACGGAGCCTCGCGCGCGATCCGATTCGCCCGGGAATCGAGATCGCGGAGCGAGGGGAGCCGCTCCAGCTCCTCGGCCGGAACCGGAGCCAACCATGGACCGCCGCGATCGCGGTGGATCCATTCGACGCGCGTACGGGCGGCGTCCTCGCCCTCGCGGACGAGCGCGTCGATATCGGCGAGCGCGTTCGCGGCGGAGCGGCCGTCGCCGATCAGGAGAATCCGTCTGCCGGCGTACCGTGCGCGGGCTTCGCGGGTGATCGCGGGCAGGTGCTGCTCCAGCAGTGATCCGAGCGACTCCTCTCCCAACGCCGGGAGCCCTCCCGGACCCGTCGCATTGGGGCAGGCGTAGACGCCGCTCGCGTCGATGACCGCATCCGCGCGCTCGAAGCGCCCCGCGCCCCCATCGGGTTGAACGCGAATGAGGAATCTCCGCGACGCGCGGGGCGGGTTGCCATCGGGGCCGATCGACTGCCCTTTCACGAGACCTTCCCTTCCGATTCCCGTTACGCGCGTGCGGGCCGTGATGGAGCCTTCGAGATCCGGCAGCCGCGAAAGGGGTACGAGGTAACGCTCGCGAAACTCCTCCGCGGTGAGAATCGCGTCGTCTGCGGGGAGCCTCAGCCCGGCCGCGCGGAGGCGTTTCCGGCCGCGCTCGGTCGCGTTCATGTGAAAGGGGGTGAAGAGCCGAACCGGACCGTAGCGGAGGAAGTGCTCGCCGACCGCGCCGGCCTCGTACACGCGGACGCGGTGTCCCAGCTCGCGCGCCAGGAGCGCCGCCTCGAGCCCGATCGGCCCGGCTCCGATGATTCCGATCAAGCCTGTCGCCACGTCGCCTCTCCGGCCGAGCCCCGGCAGCCCGGCGCCTCAGCCGAGCCCGAGGTGCTCCAGCTCCTCCTCGTCGAACCCTAGGTAGTGTCCGTACTCGTGGAGCAGCGTGATCTTGATCTCCTTCGAGACCTCCTGCCGGGTCTCGCCCGCCCGTTCCAGGTTTCTCTGGAACAGGAGCACGACGTCTCCGTACCCGCTCCCTGCTTGGAGCTTTTCGCCCACGGGGACGCCGACGAAAAGGCCCAGCACCTCGGGATTGATCGCGGGCTCCCGCTCCGCCATCTCGAGCGTGGGCTTCGGCTCGACGAGAACCGGCACATCGAGAACGGTATCACGGATCACGCGCGGAAGGGAGGCGAGCACCTTGTCGAGGAGGGTCTTGAAGTCTTCCACGGAGAGGCGGATCGGAGCGGGGTAATCGTCGGGCGCGAGCCGGCTTGCGTCGGCGAAGAAGCGCTCCGCTTCCTCGAACCGGCCCAAAGCCTCGAGAATCCGAGCCTCGAGGTCTGCACGGTCGGGGTCGTCTTCTTCGTCCTCGGGGGGTGTCAGGGCCCGCACCGCCCGGAGCGCCTCCTCGCTCCGCCAGAGAAGGTGGAGGCACTCGGCGCGTTGCAAC
>JACQPZ010000142.1 GCA_016207265.1 Candidatus Latescibacterota bacterium
CGGGATTCCTCCCCCGCCCTCGTCGTTTGGCCCGCTGCCGCGGCGATCCCTCGCGCGGCCCTGAGGACCCAGAGACCCCGCAGGTGGGCCACACGGCGCGACACGGAGCCTTGACATCCCGTCGTTTCAGCAGTAGACTTAAGAGCTTAGACGTCCGAGCCCTCCTGAAAGACCCGGAACATGACAAAAGGCCGGCCAACCGCGATCTCCCCGATTCTCACCAAAGCGCTCGCAATCGCCGTGGTTCTATCTCTCCTCGCTCCGCAGGCCCTGGCTGCGCAGCCCGACCGAGGTCCCGTCCGAGTGGCGCCCCATGTGCCCGGTCGCGTCGTCGCGGCGCGGCCCGCGCGACTACTGGGGCAGGCGGTCGTCAACTTCGCGTATCTCGCGGAACAGGAGGAGCTGTCGGGACCGTCTCCGATCTCCGCGCGCCCCAGGATCTTCCATCGCGGGCTCGAGGATCCCCTGGAACCCGAGGCCGTGCTTTCTACGGCGGGCCCGCAGGGGCCCTCGGCCCCCTCGGTGGCGTCTCCGCCGGCAAGCGCGAGCTTCATCGGCCTCGACGACATCCCCATGGTGGATTCGAGCTACATCGTCATTCCGCCCGACACGGGCGGAGCGGTCGGGCTTACGAAGCTCATGTCCGGGCTGAACAACAACTATCGGATCTTCGACAAGTCGGACGGCTCGGTGATCAGCACGCTGGGGACGGCGACGTTCTGGGCGCCGTCCGGGGAAACGGCCCTCAACGGGCTCACCGACCCGCGCACGCTCTACGACCCCTACAACAATCGCTGGATCGCGGTCATGCAGACCGTCACGACCGGCGCGGGAAACATCCTCGTGGGCGTGTCACATACAAGCGACCCCACCGGGAACTGGTTTCTCTACCGGTTCGCGACCGGGGCTACGATCGATTTCCCGACGGTCGGCTTCAACAAGAACTGGATCGTGGTCGCGATCAATCGCTACAGCAACGGCGGCACCTTCCAGCGCGGGATCACGCTCGTCGTCAACTACCCTTTGGCACTCACCGGAACGGGCTCGGGCGTGATTTTCACGCAACAGCCCACCACTCACTTCGTCAGCTCGCCCTGCGCCACCTACTCGGCGACCGCGGAAACGCTGTACGTCGTGACCCACCTGAGCAGCTCCGGCGCGACCTACACACTCGACATGATCACGGGCACGGCGGCGTCGCCTTCCTACACCGCCGGCGGCTCGCAGACCCGCACGGGCGGGGGTTGGGCACAACCCGGCGGACAGCTCCTGCCGCAATCGGCTCCCAACTCCGGCACGAGCAGCTGCGGGGCCACCCCGTGCGCGATCGAGACCCAGGACGCGCAGGTGCGCTCGGCGCCGGTTTGCCGGGACGGATACATCTACTACACGCAAACCATCGGACTCCCCGCTAGCGGGCTCACGCACACCGGAGTTCAGTGGACCAAGCTCAACACGCCGAGCGGCGGCTTCGTCGACGGCGGCCGCATCGAGGACGCGACAGCCAATTCGACGAATGGGGGGAAGTGGTATGCCTTCCCGCACATCGCCGTGAACTCGGTGAGCGATTTCATGGTGGGCTACTCGCAGTTCTCGTCCGCCCAGCATCCATCGGCGGGCTACTCGATGCGCCTGGCCGGAGACGCTGCCGGGACGATTCGCGATCCCCTGATCTACAAGCCCGGCGAGGACTACTACCACAAGGACTTCGGATCCGGGCGAAACCGCTGGGGCGATTTCAGCCAGGCGCAGGTCGATCCCTCCGACGACCGCTCGCTCTGGACCGTGCAGGAATACGGCAAGTTCCGTGTCAGCACGAACGACGGCACGACGGGAGCCAACGGGAGCCGGTGGAGCACCTACTGGGCCAACGTCGCCGGCCCCGCGCCGATCGTGACGATCGAGTCGGGGCAGAGCCAGAGCGAGGGGGACGCCGGGCTCACGGCGTTCACGTTCACGGTCAATCTCTCGACCGGCTACAGCCTGCCGGTCACGATCGACTATCAGACCGCCGACGGTACGGCGACGATCGCCGACAATGACTACGAGGCGGCGAGCGGCTCGATCACGATCCCCGCGGGGGAGACGAGTGGGGTCATTACCGTGAACGCCCTGGGCGACACGAACAACGAATCCGATGAGATGTTCGACATCTCCCTCACTTTCGCGACAAACGGCGTGATCGGATCGCCCGGAAGCTCGACCGGAACGATCCTGAACGACGACGATTTCACGATCACGGCCACGGCGGGATCCGGAGGCACGATCAGCCCGAGCGGCGTCGTGATCGTGGCCCCTGGCGGGAGCCAGAGCTTCACGATCGCCCACGACGCCTGTCATACGATCGCGGATGTCCTCGTCGACGGGGTCTCGGCGGGGGCCGTGACGGAGTACACGTTCACCAACGTCTCCGCGAATCACACGATCGCAGCGAGCTTCACGCTGATCACCTACACGATCACGGCGTCCGCGGGAGATGGCGGGGCCATCAGCCCGAGCGGGGCTGTCAGCGTCGGTTGCGGATCGGACCAGGCCTTCACGATCACCACGGACCCCGAGAACATGATCGGAAGTCTGGTTGTCGACGCGGTCTCTCTACCCATCGCGGAATCGCACACGTTCACGAACGTGACCGCTCCGCACTCGATCAGCGCCTCATTCCAGATCGGCCCCAGGATAACGATCGGAGATCTGGTCTTGGTTGAGGGCAACAGCGGCACGACCGAGTTCGGTTTCCCGGTGAAGCTCTCCGGGCCGGCGACGATGCACGTGGACCTGACGTGGAAGACCGTGGACGTAACGGCCGTTGCGTCGAGCGGCGATTACGAAGCCGATTCGACCGTGCTCTCGATCGACGCGGGAGCGACCACGGCCATCATCCCGGTCCAGGTGAACGGGGATCTGACGCCCGAGGATCAGGAGACGTTCCTGGTCAATCTCCCGGGCGCCATGCACGGTATCGTTGCGGACGGGGAAGCCGTCGGGATGATCATCAACGACGATGGGGCCACCGCGGTCGAAAGCGGCATCCCCGCCGAGTTGTCCTTCGCGATCGAGGGGGGTAACCCCGGCGGGGGTGCCGTGCGCTTTCGCCTTGGTCTCCCGTCGTCCGGGCGGGTTGCGCTCCACGTATACGACGTCGCCGGTCGTCTTGTCGGGCGAGCGGTCGACGGCATCCTCCCGGCCGGGTCGCATGGCGTGAGCTGGAGCGTCCAGCGCGAAGGCGCGCATCCCGCCTCCGGCGTCTACTTCGTACGCTTCGCCGCGAACGGCCGCACGATCACCCGGAGGTTCGTGCTCTTGAGGTGATCGCCGACCCGGGGTTGGGCCGGATCCGCACGACGGGGCGGTTGGGCCGGAAGACCCTGGTCCCGGCTAGATCAGATCCCGCAGGAATCGACTCACGCTTCGAAGAAAGCCGCTCGTCTTCGGGAAGTAACCGTCCAGCTCCTCCAGCTTCTCCGGCCAGGTCGCCGCGCCCACGAGGAACGCGAAGTCGATCATCGCGGGGAGGCAATCCTTGCCCGCGGTCGCGGAGAGAATCTCCCCGTCGAGGAGCATGCTGCGGCGATCCTGGTTCTGCGATCCGAGCGTCGAGAGGACGACCACCGTCTCCCAATCGGGTCCGAGCGGCGCGCCCGGGGCGCCCGCGGATGGAGACGCGATGTCCGACGCCCCGGCCGACGCTTCCACGGTCGGCCATTCCGGGACGGCGTCCCGGATCAGCGCCGCATCGAGCCGAGCACCGTCGCCCGATTCCAGAATGGATCCCTTCCATCGCGCGCGGACGTACTGGCGGAGGGCGCCCGTCCAATCCGCGCGATTCAGGACCGCGAGCGCGGCTTGGCTCGCGAAGAATTGCGCCTTCAGGTGTAAGTGAGGCTTGTGGGTGACGGCGATCGTCATGGGATGGGCGGGGCCGGGGTACTCGGTTCGCATCCGCTCGTATTCCTCGCGCAGAACCGTGATGACCTCCGGGTGGCCTTGCACCCAGTCGCGCAGCGGCGAGCCGCGCCATTCCTTCTCGAGCATCCGTTCGAGAAGCGCGCGAACGTCCTGGACGTCGTCCTCCTTCGTGTAGATTCCGACCCGAAGCGTGCCGCCCGCGGCGGCGATCGACTCGTGCATGATCTCGGACGAGCGGAAGAGGATCCAGAGCGCCCGGTGCATGAGCCCGAGCGTCGGCAGGGCGCTGCTCGGCGCGTGATCGCTCGCGGGGGCGACGGGGAACGCGTGGCAGCCGCGGAGCGCCGCGGACACGAACATCGCTGCCCAGAACTCGTTCGTCCAGAGGGAATCGGGCGCGAAGAGCACCGAGCCGCGCTGCATCAGGTTGTAGATCGCGGCTTTGAGCACCGACGCCGATTTGTCGCGATAGCCCGTGCCGTTCGTGGTCGCGAGCACGTGGGCGGTCCATCCCTCCGATCGAAGGGAGTCGCAGGTCCGCTCGAACGACGCCGGATAGGCCCGTGCGCGAAGGAAGTAGGGGATCTCGTCCGGGCGCACTCCCTGACTCACGAGCAGCTCCCGGGCCGCGGTCTTGATGCGCACGGCCTCGGTTCCACGCAGGATGAGGCTCCGATCCTCCCAGGTCGGTCCCACGTAGTGCTCTCCGACGCCGAGGCCCGTAAGGAGGAGCTCTCCGGAGCCCGGATCCTCCTCGAAGACGTCGCGGAACGCGAGCTTCGTGTGGTCGCGCATCAGCATATCGCCGATGAACGTCGGATCGTACGGATGCGTGATCGCGACGTGGACGCGCACGTTCCGGCGCACGTATCGGTCTCCGTAGCGCTTCATCGTGGTCGAAGCCGCGATCGCCTCGCGCAGCCGCTTGAGGCCCGCCCGCACGCTCGCCTCGAGCGCCTTGTCGGAAAGGCGCGGCGGGTCCGCCGTGGCCAGATGCTCCAGGAACGACATCACCGGCTCCGAGCCGTTCCCGCGGTAGTAGTACTCGTCCAGCAGGATGAAGAATTGCGGCAGATCACGGCGCTCGCCGCGGTCCATCTCCTGGATGGCGCTCACGAACGCGTCCAGGTACCCGTTCACGGCGAACGTCCATGACGCGCGGTCGGGGCCCTTCGTGCCGTTCCGGCCGCTGTAGTCGTGGATCCACAGGACGTGGTAGCTCCGGGTCTCGTGGACGGAACGCAGCAGCTCGCGGTAGAACTCGTCGTTGAGGCAATACCGGATCGAGTTCGCGGGCGAGAACGGGTGTCCGGCCAACGCCCCGAGGACCTGGTTCACCTCTTCCTGGGAATCGTACTCTTGGGGGCGAAGCCCGAAATTGAGAGGAATCCAGACCAGACGCCACGTCTTCCAGCGCTTGCGCGACCCGCGCGTGATGTCGTCGAGCTGGTGGAGGACTTGTCGAAAGACGTCGAGGGCCGCCTGCCGCTCGGCGGCGCCGAGCCCGAGGTCCGACGTTTCGAGCCCGGCGCGAAAGCGCGAGTGGGCGTCGGCGAGAAGCCCGGTGATCTCACCCGGGTTCCTCATCTGCCCGAGAAGACGGTTGTAGGGGATGATCACGTCGTGGAGCAATGTGCGCCGCGCACGCGCTGCGAGCTCCTCGCCGGCCGCCTCATTCCGTCCCGCCGCGACCGCGAATGCCGCGCGCAGCGCAGCGTGGTAGGCGGAATCCTCCGACGCGAACGAATGCCCCGGGAGGCGCGCGTGCTCGTTCAACGCCACGGCCTCCCGCTCGAAGGCCCGCCGCCCCTTGCGGCTCTCCGGACTGCGCGGAGTCAGATTCGGTGTGAGCAGGCGATCGACCCAGACCATGGCATGTCGGATACGCTCGATCTCGTCGGCCGCGACCAGCGAGGGCCGCACCGGAGCCGGAGCCGGCAGGGCCCCGCGCCGCATCGCCACGAAGGCGTTCCGGGGCCGCGTCTCGCGGTATCCGGACCACGGCATCGGCATCTTCATGCCCAGCTCGAGCGTCCGCCTCGCCGGCGTGTAGTCGATCCGCAGGCGGTCCCCTCGGGCGAAGAAGCCCCCGCGGCGGGGAGCGCCCTCGAGCGTGAGCTTGAAATAGGGCTTTTGGTCGTACGTATCGAAATCCACGCCGCCGCGGACGACGGGCAGCTTCAAGGAGGCTCCGAACGTCCCCCGCGATTTCCGGTCCGTGCGCAGCAGCGTTCCCTCGAGCGCGATGTCGAGCAGACCGAATTGCGGCGCGACGACGCGCCCTTCGAGATCGAGCAGGATTCGCGCGGACGGCCGCTCGGAGCGAAACGCGTAGCCTCCCTGGGCTCCGAACTCGAGCCGGTAATACTTCGGCTGACCGAACGGGAGGGATACATCGAGGGTCGGATTCGCGGCGGGCGAAGGCGACAGCGCAGCGGACGTCGCAGCATCCCCGGGCGGGGCCACGTGGGCCTCCGCGGACGCCGGTCCGGCCGGAGCGGCGCACAGACATGCCGCGAAGAGCGCGAGGATCGTGTGCCGAAACCGCATCGCCTGCACCTCCGCCACGACGAGGGCCCACAACCTACGCCCGCGGGTCGACGGCGTCAACGACGCACGCCCAGGCGGCGGTCCCGCTTTCCAGGAAACCGCCTCCCTGTGCGGCGGCGATCATCCGAGCGAGCCGGCCCGCAGGTCCGGGAGAATCGCCCGGCCGGCGGGGTAGTGCGAGGCGTATGATTCTCCGCAACTCCTTGGCGGCCGCAGCGCTCGCCTTGCTTGGAGCCGGATGTGCCGCCACGGGCCACCCACGGCCCGCGCCGCCGCC
>JACQPZ010000131.1 GCA_016207265.1 Candidatus Latescibacterota bacterium
GAGAAATGCTTGGCCACCCCGCCTTCGAGCGCCCCGCCCTTCACGCGGGCCCACGCGAGCCCGGCGGCGCCGGACTGCTTCGCGGCCGCCTCGAATCCGTCGATCTCGCGCCGCGACGCGGCCGCAAGTCCCGGGACGGCCAGGGCTCCCGTCATGGAATCGGGCGCCCGCTCCTTGGCCGCGCGGAAGACCTCGAACGCGCTCGAGCCCGCGACCTCCGTCACGTCCCGGATCTCGAACGGGATCCTCAGGTCGGGCTTGTCGGTCCCGAAGCGGGCCATCGCCTCGTCGTAGGTGACGCGCGGGAACGGAGCGGCCAGGTCACGCTCCAGATCGCGGCGGAACACGGCCTGGAGCATCCCCTCCACGACCCCGAACACGTCGTCCTCCGTCACGAAGCTCATCTCGAGATCGATCTGGGTGAACTCCGGCTGGCGGTCCGCACGGAGATCTTCGTCGCGCAGGCAGTGCGCGACCTGGAAGTAGCGGTCGAAGCCTGCAACCATGAGGATCTGCTTGTAGAGCTGCGGGGACTGGGGGAGCGCGTAGAACCTCCCCGGGTGAAGCCGCGCCGGCACGACGTAGTCGCGCGCCCCCTCGGGGGTCGGCTTCACGAGGAGCGGTGTCTCGATCTCGAGGAACCCCTGCTCCGAGAGGAAATCGCGCACGGTCAGCACCATCGAGTGCCGGAAGATGATGTTCTGCTTGAGCGGCTCGCGCCTCAGGTCCAGGTACCGGAACTTGAGCCTCAAGTCCTCCGAGGCGGTGGCGGACTCGTCCAGGGGAAAGGGAGGCGTTCGGCTCGTGTTCAGGATCGCGAGCGAGTCGGCTTCGACCTCCACGCCGCCCGTGGAGAGATCGGCGTTCTCGCTCCCCGACGGCCGGCGCTGGACCAGACCTTCGACCAGCAGGACGAACTCGCTTCCGATCGCCCGCGCGCGCTCCATCGTCGTTTCGCCCAGCCGCTCCGGCCGGAACACGACCTGGGTGATCCCGTAGCGGTCGCGCAGGTCCAGAAAGAGGACTCCTCCGTGGTCGCGCACGCGGTGCGCCCAGCCCATGAGGCAGACGCGGCGGGGCTCGTCCGAGGGGCGGAGGTCCCCGCAGCGGTGCGTGCGCTTCCGGCCGCGAAGCGGCTCGATCATCGAAGCGCCTCCCTGGGCTCGCCGCGATCGATGCGGGCCAGCAGCCACTCTCGCAGCGCCTCATCGGTCGGCTGCTTCGCTTCGTCCTTGCCGGCCGCCATGTCCCGCACGGCGTAACCATCGCCCTGCTTGGGAACGAAGACCGCCCACCGGGCGCCGGTCTTCGAGGCCCACTTCATCTGGGAGCTCGCGCTCCTCCCCGCGACGTCCACCAGGACGCGAAGCGGCTTCCGGCCCTCCGGGAGATCGTCCTGCCCGCGGAGGCGCCGCGCGAGGATCTGCGCTTCCAAGGCCGCGCCCGGCTCGAGCGCGACGACGCAGGCGTCCGGAGCCGTGGTCCCCGACTCTCCCGAGGACTCGGTCGCGAGGAGGAGCCGCTCCATCCCGATCGAGAAGCCGATGGCGGGCGTGTCGGGCCCCCCGAAGTCCTTCACGAGCTGGTCGTAGCGGCCGCCGCCGCCGACCGCGTTCTGCGCGCCCAGCCCTTCGCTCTGGATCTCGAAGACGGTCCGCGTGTAGTAGTCCAGCCCGCGCACGAGCCGGGGCGCCTCCTCGTTGCGGATGCCGAGCCCGTCGAGCGCGCGCTTCACGGCCGCGAAATGCTCCGCGCAGGGCCCGCACAGCGACTCGAGCACGCTGGGCGCCCGGGCGATGACCGGTGCGCACGAGGGAACCTTGCAGTCGAGGATGCGCAGGGGGTTCGTGTCGAGCCGCTCCCGGCAGTCCCCGCACAGCGCGTCTTGGTGCTCCATGAAATACGCGCGGATCGCCTCCCGGTACCGCGGCCGGCAGACCGAATCCCCGAGCGAATTCAGGAGGACGATCACGTCCCTGAGCCCGACGTCCCAGAGAATGGAACGGAAGAGGTCGATCATCTCGGCATCGGCTTCCGGCTTCGCCGATCCCAGGAGCTCGGCCCCGATCTGCCAGAACTGGCGGTAGCGTCCCGCCTGGGGCCGCTCGTATCGGAACATCGGCCCCATGTAGTAGAGCCGGGCGGGGATCTCGGCCCGAACCGGCGCGTTCTCGATATACGCGCGGACGAGCGGGGCCGTTCCCTCCGGCCTCAGGGTCAGCGACCGGCCCTTCCGGTCCTGGAACGTGTACAGCTCCTTCCGGACGATGTCGGTCGCCTCCCCGACGCTCCGGACGAACAGCTCGGTGGCCTCGAAGATCGGGGTCCGCACCTCCCGGTAGCCGTAGAGCGCGAGGGTGCGGCGCGTGCGATCCTCGAGCCAGAGCCAGCGCTCCACCTCCCCCGGGAGGATGTCCCGGGTCCCGCGCGGCACCTGGAACTTCATGGAGCCTCCGCCCCGCCCGCCCGGCGCCCGCTGCGTGGCCGGATTCTCACGTACTGCGTCAGCAGCACCGCGAGCAGCACCGCGGCGAAATCGATCGCCCAGTCGCGGACGTCGCTCATCCTTCCCGGCGTGAGCCGTTGGTACAGCTCGTCGAGCGCGCCCACGAGGCCTCCGAGCCCGACCGTCGCGAACGCCCAGAGCCTGCCGCGGTTCCCGCCCACGGTGAAGCGGAAGGCGCGCCCGAGAAGGAGGCCGAAGAGCGCGTATTCGGCCAGGTGCTCGAGCTTGTCCATGTAGGGAAACAGCACGGGGACGTGGCGACCCGGAATGGAGGAGGCGCTGAAGATGATCCCCAGGTACAGGATCACGGGGAGCCAGTAGACGACGAAGTGCGAGGCTCCGCCTCCCCGGCCTACGGGATCCGCCATCTCGGAGGCCCTCAATCGGGCACCCGGGCGAGCGCCTGGTCCAGGTCCGCGATCAGATCGTCCACTCCTTCGATTCCCACCGAGAGCCGCACGAGGCCTTCGGTGATGCCGACCTCCGCCATCTGCTCCGGAGAGTACGTGGAGTGCGTCATCGACGCCGGATGCTCGATGAGCGTATCGCAATCCCCGAGGCTGACCGCCAGCGTGAGGAGCTTCACCGAGTTGAGGAGCGTCACTCCCCCCGAGCGCCCGCCCTTCAGCTCGAAGGCGACCATGCCGCCGAACCCGCGCATCTGCCGCAGGGCGATCTCGTGCTGCGGGTGCGTGCGAAGCCCCGGGTACCAGACGCGCGCGACTTTGGGGTGGAAATTCAGGAACTGCGCGATCTCGAGCGCGTTCGAGGAGTGACGGTCCATTCGGACGGGAAGCGTCTTCAATCCGCGCAGCAGAAGCCACGCGTTGAAGGGGCTGATGACGCCGCCCAGGTCGCGCAAGAGCTCGAACCGCGCGGTCCGGATGAAGTCTGCGCGCCCGACCAGCACGCCCGCGACCGTGTCGCCGTGGCCGCCGATGTACTTCGTCGCGCTGTGGATCACGACGTCGGCGCCCAGCTCGAGCGGCCGCTGGTAATACGGCGTGGCGAACGTGTTGTCCACGAGCAACGGGATTCCCAGCGCGCGCGCGGCCGCGGAGCAGGTTCTCAGGTCCAGGATCTGGAGCGTGGGATTGGCCGGCGTCTCGATGAAGAGGAGCCTCGTCCGGCCGTCGGCCGCGGCCCGGACCCCGGCAGGATCCGCCGCGTCCACATAACGCACCTCGACGCCGAATCGGGGCAGCAGCGTGCAGAAGAGCTTGTGCGTGCCGCCGTACAGCGTGCGCGAGGCGAGGAGGTTGTCCCCGGACTGGACGAGCCCCAAAACCGCGATCGACGTGGCGGCCATGCCGCTGCTCGTCGCCAGGGCCGCCTCGCCGGATTCCAGAAACGCCATCTCGCGCTCGAAGGCCGCCTGCGTGGGATTGCCGAGGCGGGTGTAGAAGTAGCCCTCGCGCTGGCCGGCGAAGATGGCGGCGCCCTCCTCGGCCGTGCGGAACGCGAAGGTGGAGCTTTGGTAGATCGGAGTCGAGACCGCGCCCGTCTGCGGGTCCACGCCGCCCGACCCGTGGACGCAGAGCGTGGCGAAGGAGGGGCGGACGGGTTCGCTTGGGTTCATGAACGGACGCGGGAGACCCGTCGCGCGGACGGATCTCCCGCTCGAGACTCAGGGACGGTCAAACGAGGAGACGCTCCAGACGTTCGTGCCTCGGCGCTCGAGGCCGTACACGCCGTTCGCCCCATAGGAATCGGCCCGGTTGGAGATGAAGTAGATCTTGGCTCCGTCGCTCGAGAATCTGGGGTGGAACTCGTCCGCCGGGCCCGACGTCACCCGCACGGCCGTGGAAGGATCGGTCGCGTCCGATCGGATGATCCAGAGGTCGCGGTCCGTGCGCCCCGGCACCGGCTTTGCGTAGACCACATGCTGCCCGTCCGGAGACCAATCGGGCTCCTGCCCCTGGAATTCCGCGAGCCAGCGCACATACGGCGTGGTCGGATTGGACGTTCCCGAGAACCTGAACAGCCCGCGGGCCGTTTGCGCCGAACTCTTGTAGAAGCGATAGGACTCGGCCACGACGGAATCGCCCGCCGCGGTCCAGGCGCCGTTCACGTAGGAGTTCCCGATCTCGGATCCCGAATAGACGAGCAGCGGCACGGGCGCCGTCGCGAAATTGCCCACGTCCCGATACCAGAGACGCGCCACGCCGAACGAGAGCGAATCCCCGACGTAGAGGAGCCGAGAGCCGGACGGCGCGAACCGCGGGCTGGCCAGCATCCCGTTCTTGTTGAGGTTGTATTGCACCGCGAGGAGCGCATCGGTCGTGTCGCCCCCGGTCGGGGGAACCAGCCAGATGGATGAGCCCGCGTCGGAGCCGCGCCTTTTCCCGAGGAACGCGACCCGAGACCCGTCCGATTGGACGGTGGGGGCCGTCGCGTGAAAGAACGTCCGGCTGATCTGCTCGGGCGTGCCCAACGGAGACGCCACGGCCCAGATGTCCGATTCCCCCGTCGCGGGATTCCGGATCTCCGAGTAGTAGATCTTGCCGGCGATGGGCGGCGCGACGTCGATCTGCAGGGCCTGGCTGCGGGTCCAGCGTTCGAACCGGTTGTCGACCCAGACCTGGAACGTCCTGGTCTTGAAGAACGAAACCTGGTTTTGCGCGTCCGTCGCTTCGACCGAGACGGTCACGGGGTAGCTGCCGATCAGGTCGGGCGCCGTCCAATGCACGGTCTCGGAGGTCGAGTCGGCCAGCGTCCCGGCCCCGACGCTCCAGTGGAATCGGAGCGGGTAGCCTCTGGGATTCGTGACGAGCGCCGTCAGCGCGTTGACGTCCCCGCGGACGGCGGGCGCGTTGTCCGAGCTGAGATTCTCGATGACGGGCGAGTACGCGCCCTCGACGTTGAGGGTCTTGTTCTTGGAGCAGCCGGTGAGGATCAGGAGGGTGACGATCCCCGCCCAGAACCCGGGATGACGATGCATGGAAGGGAAATGCTCCTTTCTGGGGGACACGGCGGTACAGTGCGGGAACCGTACCAGGTAGCGGCCGTGCCAGTCAACCGGGCGGTTGCGCGGAGTAGGGCTCGGGCTTCAGGAACTGGGACTCCGCTTCCCGGAGCGTCGCGAGAAACCCGGCCGGGGATCCGCTCCGGCGCAGGGATTCGCGGACCGACTCTTCCTTGAGGAGGCGGGAGACGTTCGCCAGCGCCTTCACGTGGGGCCCCCGCAGGCTCTCGGGAGAGACGAGGAGGATGAAGAGCGTGGCCGGCTCCCCGTCCATCGAATCGAAATCGATCCCCATCGTCGAGATGCCGCACGCGGCCACCAATCGGTCGAGGAGCCGTGTCTTCCCGTGCGGGATGGCGACGCCGTTTCCGATCCCCGTGGACATCATCGATTCGCGCTGGAGCACCTTGCTCAGGATCTCGCCCTTCGTGTCCACGCGGTGAGAGGATTCGAGGAGCTGCACCAGCTCCTTGATGCACGACTCCTTGTCGCGCGACTTGAGCGACAGCGATATCGCCTGTTCGTTCAGAAGTTCGGATAGGTGCATCGGCTCTCCGGCTGGCCCGGGGCGCGGCTCGGCGGAAACGGGCGGGCGGACCTCGCGTTCGGAAACGGCGAGCCGCCACGCTACCGTCGCCCGCCGGAGACCGTCAAGCGGAAAACGCCCACAATCGACCACCGGGCGCGCGATGATGTACTGTCGGCGCCGTGCATCGGAATTCGCAGTACCAGCAGTCGAATCTCGTCGAAGTCTGGGACAAGGTCGCGGAGGCGTACCGGCGCATCGACCCGTCGGCCCCCGACCACCAGGCGTATCTGGACCATTTTCTCGCGTGCGTCGGGCCACCCGAAGGACGGTCCTTCTGCGAGGTGGGCTGCGGCTCCGGCACGGCCAGCGCCGCCCTCGCCCGGATGCGCGCGCGGATCACCCTCGTCGACATCTCCCCGAGGGCCCTCGCGTTCGCCCGAGGGCAGTTCGTGAAGTCGGGGCTCCGTGCGGACTATGTGCTCCAGAACGGCCTCGGCATGGGGTTTCGCGACGGGGCCTTCGACGTCGTGTGGAACGGCGGCGTGATCGAGCATTTCTCCGATGAGGGAAAGGTGGCGCTCATCCGCGAGATGTGGCGCGTCACGCGCCCCGGCGGGCTTCTCGTCATCCTCGCTCCGAACGCGGAGGATTGGCCGTTCCGGCTGGGCAAGTGGATCGCCGAGCGACGCGGCAAGTGGATCTTCGGCTTCGAGGACGACCTATCGGCGCGGCGGTTCCGGGCGCTGGCCAAGGCGGCCGCCGTGCCCTGCGACGAGTGCTCGGCCCACAATCCCATCGTCGGGTGGTGGTTTCTTCCCTTCGGGAGGGCGCTCACCGACCGCCTGGGGTTGAACACGCGGGGCTGGCACGCCAAAGCCTCTCGCTTCGGGCACGTCCTCTGCTTCACCGCGCGAAAGCCGCCCGATGGAAAGGACGGCGTGCGGGGCTGACGCTCCGCTCGGAGCGCGGTCCGGCTAGCGCTCCGCGAGGCGCTCCTTCGCGATCCGGGCCTCGTCGCTCTTCGGGAACCTCTGGATCACCATCCGATAGTACTTCTTCGCCTCCTCGGTATTCTTGAGACGGCCGTATGAGATTCCCGTCTTGAGGAGCGCCCCCGCGACCTTGTCCCCCTTGGGATAATCCCTCACGACCTTCTCGAACGCATCGATCGCGCCGGCGAAATCCCCGATGACGTAGGCGCACTCGCC
>JACQPZ010000145.1 GCA_016207265.1 Candidatus Latescibacterota bacterium
GGCCCTCCTAGCGGCTTGGTGATCCCCAGATCCGCTCCCACCAGCTGGGGTCCTGCTCGGGATCGGACCAGTCATCGCCAGCATTCATCTTCCGGCGGATCGAGGCGATGTCCCATCCCGTGAGCGAGGCGAGCGTCTCCGCCTCCTTGGCGCGGCGCTCACGAACGCTGCGGCGGTACCCCGCCATCGCTTCGCACGAGCCCTCTCCCTTCCAGGGATGACGTAGCACGTACCGAGCCTGGAAGTTGCTCTCATCGGAGGTCTCCTGGAACACGAGGTCCTCCGGAAAGTGCGCCGCGTCGTAGCGGACGTGGAGCCTCGTGATGAACGTTGTGCCCGCCCCCTGCGGATTTCCCCGCCACGAAGCGCCGTCCGGCTGCCCGAGCCAGAAGACGCCGAGACTCCGAAGCTCCTCGGCGGAGAGCGGATCCGCCGCGCAGGGATCGCACCACGTCATGTTCCACGCGTATTCGAGGAATACGGCCTCCCGGCGCTCCTTTGCGACCTGGTTCGCGAACATGGCCCGATAGAAGCGAGGGAAATCGTCCTTCACGTATTCTGGGATGTCCATCCCCTCGGGGAGCCGCACGGTGCGATAGTTCGTCGTCTCCACGCGGCCTCGCCGCGTGATGGCGAACACGAACAACTCTTGCGATCCGTCCGCGTTCACCATGCCGAGCCGGATCGGGAGCATGAACTTCGGAGATTCGTACGCGACCTGGATGGGTCGCAGGTAAGAGAATCCGAGCCGTTTCTGCTCTTTCAGGTTCACCTTCGCGACGAAGAACTTCATCCCCTGGCGGATGTAGCTTCCGAGCACGCGCTTGGCGCCCGGAGGGACCCTGTAGTCGTTCTCGAGGAGCCACGTCGCGAGGCCTCCGCTCTGCTTCGCCGAGAGAATGAGGATGTCGTACTCCCCGACCGTGTACTTCGCCTCGATCGTCACGCCGAGGCTCTTCGCGCGGGCCGCGGGGGAGGCGGCATCCTGGGCGGCCATGGATCGCATGAGCGCTCCGTTTGCCCGCTCCATCGCGACCCTGAGGCAAGGGTCGGGATCGAAGTATTCCACGAGCCTCGGCGCGGAATAGGCGTCCAGGTGATCGAGCACCGCACGATCCCCGATATGAATCTGTCCCTTCTGGAGCACGGTCGGGACCGGAACGACGATCGCGAACTCGGAAGGCGTGCCGCTGTAGTCGTTCGACATCGTGAGCACGGTGCGATCTTGGTCACGCACCATCACGACCTTCGAGGCGTGATTGAAGAGCTTGGCGTCCCCCCGCGCGACGTAGAAGCCGCAGAAGCTATGGGCGGGTTGGACGGAGAACAGGACCGAGCAGAGGAGCCCGCTCAGGGTCAGGAATCGTTTCATCGGCTGCTCCTTTCATGCGTGGGTTCGAGCGAGGGCGCGTCCATTCGTAACGTGGTCCGGGAAGACACCGGTCGATGAGCGGGACCGCCATCGACCAGAGCGCGAGCGACCACAGCATTCCATTCGTTCGGTAGAGTCCGAGCTGGATGATTCCGGCGAGCGCCGCGACGAGCGCTCCGAAGAGAATCCGCCCCGCCCGGGAGTTCGGCGTGGTCTTCGGGTCCGAGATCATGAAGAAGGCGAACAGGAGGAGCGCCCCGCTCTCGAGCCTGTGAACGGGGATCGTCAGGGGCTGCATGAGCCAGAGCGAGCGCCCGAACTGGATCGTCACAAAGAACGCGAGAAACGCATACGTGACGTCGCTCCTGGAGGCGCGGTTCACGACCAGCCCGCCGAGGCAGGCCATCAGAAATCCAAAGTAAGCGGCGCTGCCCCATTGTCCCGGCGAAGTCCAGACCTGGCCCGTCAGGAGCATCATGAACACGAGCCCGAAATTCGTCGGGTTGAACACGTGCTTTCCGTTCCACCGGATCAGGAATTTGCTCGCGATCGTGACCACCGCGGCCACCACGGCGAGGAGGGCGGAATTCGTCCGCAAAAGGAGGCAAAGCGAGAGGCCGGAGATGAGCGCGCTTCTTGGATCGAATTCCGGGAGCTTCCAGAGGCGGGTACAGGCGTACTGCGAGAGGAGGGCGGAGCCGAGGATGAGCGCCGCGCGGCCCGGGGTGATGTCGAACCGGAGCCATCCGAGGCCGTAAACCAGTAGCCCCGAAAGAACGGCGATCTGGTAGCAGCGTGCGTCGAGAGGGGGCCTGGGCTTCGATGTCTCGGCACTCATCGTGCCTCTCCTACGCCCGGCCCGGCGGGTCTATTCCGAGCTTCCTCCGGCTGGGCGTTGACCGCAGGCGTGAATTCGGGGAAACTGCATGCTGCTTGGTCCGCGCACCCCAAAGGTTCGCGATGCAGATCCAGGCCTCACCGGGAGAATTCGAAGATGAATCGCCGCATGAAGACGGGGGAAAGGCGTGCCTGGGCGACCGCTTTGGGCCTGGCCCTCGCGCTCGGGCTTACGGGCGGGGGACCGGCCCTGGCTGGATCGAGCCGCGGGACCTTCTCGATCGTCGCATACGACTCGATGACCCAGGAGCTGGGGATCGCCGTCCAATCCAAGTACTTCAGCGTGGGCACCGACGTTCCGTGGGCCGAGGCCCAAGTCGGAGCCGTCGCGACGCAGGCCCGCGTGGATCCGTCGTTCGGGCTCAAGGCGCTCGCGCTCTTGAAGACCGGATTGAGCGCGCCTGAGGTCTTGAGGGCGCTCGCGGCGACGGACTCCGTTTGGGACTCTCGGCAGCTCGGAATCGCGGA
>JACQPZ010000133.1 GCA_016207265.1 Candidatus Latescibacterota bacterium
CTCCCGCGGAATCAGCTTCTGCTGCTGCTTCTCCCGCCGGAGCGCCTCCTTGTTCAGGACCTTGAACTCCACGCGCCGGTTCTGCGCGCGCCCCAGCTCGGTCCCGTTGTCGGCGATCGGTCGCGTCAGGCCGTACCCGGCCGCGGTGAACTGCTTCGGATCCAGCTCGGGGAACCTGTCCAGGAGATAGTCGAGCACGGCCTGAGCCCGGCTCCGGCTCAGCTCGAGGTTCCGCTGCGCGCCGCCGCGCGAATCCGTGTGCCCCCCGATCTCGATCCTGAGATCCGGCCAGCGGGCGAGGATGTTTCCGACCTCGTTCAGCGCTCCCTGGGATTCCGGTCTGATCGTCGCCTTGCCCGTATCGAAGTTCACGTTCTGGAGGCGGATCATCCCGGTCTCGAGGAGCTGCGTCTCCTTCTCGTTGACGACGATGGGGCACCCCCCACGGTCAACCTTGGCCGTTTCGGGCGTGTCGGGGCACTGGTCCAGGCCGTCGCACACGCCGTCCTGATCGGAGTCGGTCTGGCATCCGTTCGGGTTCACCCTGCAGCCGGTCGGCGTGCCCGCGCACTGGTCCGTCCCGTCCCAGACGCCGTCGCCGTCGCTGTCGAGCGGACAGCCGTTCGCGTCCACCGTCGCGCCGGAGGGAGTGTCCGCGCACCGGTCGATCCCGTCCCAGACCTTGTCGCCGTCCTGGTCCATGGGGCATCCCCGGGCGTCCACCGTCGCGCCCTGCGGCGTTCCTTCGCATGCGTCGATGCCGTCGTACACGCCGTCGCCGTCCCCGTCGATCGGGCAGCCGAGCGCATCCACGCGCGCCCCGGCCGGCGTGCCCGGGCAGCGATCCATCTTGTCGGGCACGAGGTCGCGGTCGAGATCCTTCGGCGCGCCTCCGAAGCCGTAGGAAAGTCCGGCGTTGGCCTCCGCGTGATTTCGATACTCCTCGGCGGCGCTCCCGGGGAGCGCCACCTTGTAGCGGATGTCCCGGGCCTCGATCCGCAAGGACAGCTTCTCACCCACCTTCGCCCGGATCCCCCCGCCTCCGCCGTAATCGAACCGCTTCTTTCCACCCGTCGCGCCCTCGAGCTTGAAGTAGGCGACGCCCGCGCCCGCGGTCAGATACGGTGAAAACGGCTTGTCGCCTCCTGGGAACCACGTGAAGTTTCCTTCGAGATGCGGGAGGTAGAGCGAGGGGGCCCCCGCCGTTTCGCTCGGAGATTTCATGTAGCTTCCGTGCGCCTCGAGCGCCCATTGCGGCGAGAGCCGGACGCCGAGGATGCCGCCGACCCGCGGGCGGGCCGCCTTCACTCCCAGCTCGTTCGGGATCCAGGCAATCCCGCCTCCCGGAGCGAGCCAAACGGGAGATTCCTCGGAAAATGACGTGAGCGGAGATGCGAGGGCGATGGCGGCTACAAGAAGCGCGGCCTTGATCGCATGGCGCATGGTGATCCTCCTGGATCGGAGCTCTAACCCCTTCCCTGGGTCGCCGCAGCGTACGCAATGACGGGCACGCGGCGCAATCATGATTCCGCGCGTGCCGGCTGGCCGCTGGCCGTGCCCCCGCAAGCGCGTGCGCCGCCCGGCGCGCCGCCCGCCGGCCGCACCGGATGTGATATTCTAGGCGCGTGACCGCCGTGGCCGAACAAGCCCGCATCCGTTCCCTCTCCGAGCTGGACGTCGCCCGGATCATCGCGATC
This sequence comes from Candidatus Latescibacterota bacterium, assembly GCA_016207265.1. Lineage (GTDB taxonomy): Bacteria > Eisenbacteria > RBG-16-71-46 > SZUA-252 > SZUA-252 > WS-7. Next base: position 1,698 of record JACQPZ010000133.1, read on the forward strand.
GACGAACGCCTCACCGGCGTCTATCGGCCCGAGGTCTGGGAGCGCCGGATCGTCTTCTACCTGAGGCGCGATCCGGACGCGAGCCGGGTCGCAGAGGTGGACGGAAAGGTGGTCGGATTCATGCTCTCGGACATTCGCGGGGGCGAGTTCGGCCTCGAGGAGACGAGCGGATGGATCGAGCGGTTCGGCGTCGATCCCGACTACCAGGGCCGCTCGATCGGGCGCAGGCTCTTCGAGTCCGCCGTGGAGCACATGAAGGGGCAGGGGGCGACGGCGGTGCGCACGCTCGTGGATCAGAAGGACTCGGATCTCGCCTCCTTCTTGCGCGCCGTGGGCTTCCAGAACTCGCCGCTCGTCGCGCTCGAGCTCAAGCTCGACACGCCCGCCGCGCGGGGATGAACGGCCGATGAGAGTCGAGCAGACGACGCTCCCGAAGAAGTACCACGACGCCGTTCTCCACTGGCAGCGCCACAACTTCCCGGACTACGGCCTCCTTCCCGACAACTGGCAGAAGTACTTCCCGAACGACCCCGAATTCTGCCTCTGCGCGAAGATGGAGGTGGGGATGGGCGAGACAGTCGAGGTCGGGGACGCGAAGGGTCAGAAGCGGCGCGAGAAGCCCGAGGAATTGGGCGAAGAGGCGGCCAAGCATCTCCTCGCCATCATCCGCGCGCAGGCCTCGACCGAGTTCGGCTCGATCCAGCAGCACGAGGGCACGCTGGCCCGCGCCCAAGACGACGAGGATCGCTTCTGGGTGCTCCGTGTGATGGCGGAGGAGCTGCGCCACGGGTACCAGATGTTCCATCTCCTGGTCTCGCAGGACTGGAGCGCGGTCTCCGGACAGAAGGCGGAAGAGATGGTCGAAGAGATCCTGTCCATGCAGACCGGGTCGCACGTGCTCGACGCCTTCAATCTCGAGTACGACTCCTTCGTGGACAACGTGGTCTTCGCCGCCGTGATCGATCGCGTGGGGAAGTACCAGCTCTCGATGCAGCGGGTCTGCTCCTACAAGCCGTTCGCATCCTCGATGCCGCCGATGCTCCGTGAGGAGGCGTTCCACCTCGCGGCGGGCGTCATGCCGCTCCGGCGCTGGGTGCAGCGCGCCGCTCAGGGGAATGCGCTCATCACGACCTCGGCGATCCAGAAGGCGTTCAACAAATGGGTGCCGCGCGGGCTCGAGATGTTCGGGCACGAAAAAGGCGGAGAGTCGAACATCCGCTTCGGCTTCAAGAACATGAAGAACGCCGAGGCGCAGGATCTCTACTACGAGGAATGCAAGCGGATGATCGCCGATTTGAACCAGCGCTACATCCGCGCGCGCCTGCCGAAGCTGAGCCCCGACGAGGCGGAGTCCGTGGCGGCAAAGCTATTGAGCGAGCGCGGCCGCCGGGAGGGTATCGGCCACGAGGAGTTGATCGAGCTTCCCGACAAGCGTTTCTTCCGGCGGAAAGGGGTGCCGGCCTTCACGATGGCCGGAGTCAGGGGAGACGCCTTCGCCTTGGTCGAGGACTACGTCCGGCATCTCGCGGCGCATCTCCCGGAGCCCTACCTCCACAGCCGCGACATGAAGCAGTACGTCGAGTCGCTCCGGGA
>JACQPZ010000138.1 GCA_016207265.1 Candidatus Latescibacterota bacterium
CAGAATGCGCGCGAACGTGTGCGGGTCGATGTTCCCTCCCGACACGACGCATACGACCTTCGGCCTGTGCGACCCCAACGCGCTCCACTCCGCTCCGCCGCCGAGCGCCGCGGCGACCGGGACCGCTCCCGCGCCCTCAGCGATCACGCGGGCGCGCTCCGCGAGAAGCCGGATCGCGCACGCCACCTCCTCCAGGGTCACGACCAGCGACCGTCCCGCGAGATCCCGGACCAGCGGCCACATTTCGGGGAGGACGCTTCGGCCGCCGATCCCGTCGACGAAGCTCGGCCTGCGGTCGATCGATCGGGGCGATCCCGCTTGAAGCGACGCGTGGAGCGGCGCGGCCGTCTCCACCTCGCAGGCGTAGACCCTCACGCGTGGCGCGCGAACCCGTGCCGCGGCCGCGATTCCCGAGATCAGACCGCCTCCACCGTAGGGAACCAGGATCGCATCGGCATCCGGGAGCTGGTCCAGGATTTCGAGGCCCACGGTTCCGTTTCCCGCGATCACCGCGGGGTCGCTCACCGGATGGATGAAACGTCCCTTGATCCCCGGATGATGATGCTCCTCGATCACCCGCCACCAGACGTCGAACGGGACGCTCACGATCGCGGCGCCCAGGCGCCCGATGGCGTCGAGCTTCGTCTTGGGAGCTGTTTCCGGAACAACCACCGTGCAGGGGACTCCCATCTCGCGCGCGGTCCACGCGACGCCCTGGGCCATGTTGCCCGCGCTCGCGGTGTAGACGCCGTCGCGCAGCGCATCCCGGCCGACGGAGCGCATCGCGTTCCCCGCGCCGCGGAGCTTGAAGGATCCGATGGGCTGGAGATTCTCGAGCTTCAGATGGATCTCGGCGGGCGCGTCCTCGAGGTCGAGCCGGACGAGCGGCGTGCGAAGAACCGACCCCTTGAGCCGCTCGCCCGCCGCTTGGATGTCCTCGAAGCGCGGTGGCTCAACCGCTCGGATCACGCTGCCCTCCCAGCTCGATCGAGGCGCCGGCGCCGGACGCCAGCGCGCGATTGTAGATATGGTGTGCGGCGGCCAGATCCTCGACCGCCAGCCCGACCGACTTGAAGAGCGTGATCTCCGCGTCCGAGCGCCTTCCCGGCGCTCGACCGAGCAGCGCTTCTCCGATTTCCCCGACGATGTGGGCGTCGCCGATCGCTCCTTCGGCGCGGGGAATCAGGAAGTCCCCGGCTTCGTGGAGCGCGGACTCCCTCCCGTCCACGTAGAGCCGGGCGCGCGCGACCGCGGCAGTATCCAGCTCGCGCCCCGAGGCGAAGGAGGCGCCGACGGCGTTGACGTGCGCCCCGGCCGCGATCCATTCGCCGCGAAGCACGGGCTCCCGAGACGCGGTGGTTGTGCAGATGAGATCGGCGCCCTCGACGGCGGACCGCGCGTCGGCCGCGCATTCGATCCGCAAGCCGAGGCGTCGCGACGCGCTCTCAGCGAACGCGCGCGCGTTCTCCGCGCTGCGGCTCCACACGCGCACGCGCCGCAGATTCCGCACGATCTGCATCGCCTCGAGGTGCGTCGAGGCCTGGACTCCCGTGCCCAGGATCGCGAGGTCGCCCGCGTCCTTGCGCGCGAGAAGCCGGGTGGCGGCCGCGCTGGCGGCGGCGGTGCGGATTCGCGTCACGGACGTGGCGTCAATGACCGCGAGGAGCCTCCCCCGCTCGACCTCAAAGAGGAGGATCGCTCCCTGGTGGGAGTCGAGCTCGGTGCCGTGGTTCCCCGGCATGACGGACACGACCTTGAGCCCCATCGAAGGCGGCGTCGCGAGGTAGGTGGGCATGAGCCCCAGGAGCCCCGATCGGTCCGGGAGCCAGACGGCGCTCCGCAGCGGGAGCACGGCCTCGCCCCGGCTCAGGGTCCGGAGCGCTTCGTCCATGAGGTCCACGCACTCCGCCATGGGGAGAAGCCGCGGCACCTCGCTCTGCGAGATGATCCGCACGTTCACCGATTCCCTCAACGGCCGCTCCCCGGGACCAACGCCCCGCACAGCCGGTCCAGGTCCACGTTCCCTCCCGATACGATCGAGACGACCACGGCGCCCGCGCGCGGCCGAACGCGGCCGGCGAGGAGCGCGGCCGTGGCCGCGGCGCCCGACCCTTCGACGTAGAGCTTGGCCCGCGTGATGAGGAGGCGCATCGCTTCGACGATCTCGGATTCCGAGACGGTGACGATCTCGTCCACGAGCGTGCGCGCGGCCTCGAGCGGGATCGAGCCCACGAACGGAGGCGTCATCCCGTCCGCGAGTGTCCCGGCCGGTCGCGGGACCGGCACCGGCTTCCCCGCGTCGAGCGCGGGCTTGAGCCCCGGACCCGCTTCCAGCTCCACGGCGACGACGCGGGTTCCGGGGCTCAGAGCCTTCACGGCGCACGCCACGCCGCACATCAGTCCGCCACCGCCCACCGGCACGATCACGACGTCCGCGTCCGGGATCTCCTCGACGATCTCGAGCCCCGTCGTCCCGGCCCCGGCGAGCACGACCGGATCGTCGAACGGATGGACGAACGTGGCGCCGCGCTCCTCGCGCACCTCCTGCAGCTTGTCGAAGAGCGTGGCGCGATCCGCGTGGAGGATCACCTCGGCGCCGTAGCCCTTCACGGCGTCCATCTTCGAGCGGGGCGCGTCCACCGGCATCACGACCGCGCAGGGAGCCGAGACCTGGCGCGCGGCCCACGCGACGGCCTGCGCGTGATTCCCCGCGGAGACCGTGATGAGCCCTCGCGCGCGCTCGGCCGGGTCGAGCGAGAGGACCTTGTTGAGCGCGCCGCGGGGCTTAAACGAGCCCGTCTTCTGAAGATTCTCGCACTTGAGAACGAGTCGCGCCTCAGCGCGCGCCCCGAGCGTCGATGCGGAAAGGAGCGGCGTCCGGTGGACCATGGGCCGGATCCGCTCGGCCGCGTTCCGGATGTGGGAAAGCTCGATCAAGCGATGTCCCTTTCGGCACGGACGCGCTCGCGCGTGGAGGCTACGGAGGGTACCACAACCTACTTGCGGTCAGGCGGCCGGTGATGCATTGATTAGCGCTCCGTTGCGGATCCGAACTCACCGTTCGAAGGAGACTCCCAATGCGACTTCTCGCACGCGCCCGTCACGAAATGATGCGAGCCGCGGCCTGCGCGATCCTGCTCGCGGCGCTCTCCGCGTCGCATGCCGCTGCCGCCGCGTCGCGTGCCGCTGACGCCCCGGCCGCGGCTCCGATCAGCCTGCTCGTCGATCTGACCGACGCCCCGCGCAAGATCCTCCATGCGCGGCTCACGATGCCGGTCTCTCCGGGGCCGCTGACGCTGCTCTACCCGAAGTGGATCCCCGGAGAGCACGGCCCCACCGGCCCGATCATGAATCTCGCGGGTCTCGCCTTCGCAGTCGGCGGCAAGCCGGTAGCCTGGGACCGGGACCCCGTGGATATGTACGCGCTCCGTCTCGTGATCCCCGACCGTGGGGGCACGCTCGAGGCGTCGTTCGATTTTCTCCTCGCGACGGACGAGGAGCGGCTGATCTTTTCCGCCTCATCGTCGGCGAACCTGGCCGTTCTGAACTGGAACCAGGCGCTCCTCTATCCGAAGGGAATCCCGGTCGAGGATCTGACCTATGCGGCGAGCCTGAAGATCCCCGCGGGCTGGAAGCTGGGAACCGCGCTTCCGATCGCGCGCGAAGCGGCGGGGGTCGCGGAGTTCAAGCCGGTCCCGCTCGAGACGCTCGTCGATTCGCCGGTCCTCGCGGGTATCCATTTCCGCACGATCCCGCTCGCGCCGGAAGTCTCGCCGCGCCACGTGCTCCACGTCGCCGCCGACAGCCCGGAAGCGCTCGAGGTGAAGCCCGAGCAGATCGAGCGCTACTCGCGGCTCGTCCGGGAGTCGGGAGCGCTCTTCGGCGCGAGCCACTACCGCGAGTACCACTTTCTCTACGCGCTCAGCGACCACGTCTCCTTTTTCGGGCTGGAGCACCACGAGTCGAGTGACAACCGATTCCGCGAGCGCACGTTGATCGACGAGGACGAGGGGCTTCGCGCGGCCGACCTCCTGCCGCACGAGTTCGCCCATTCATGGAACGGGAAGTACCGGCGCCCGGCAGATCTCACGCCGCCCTATTTCCACGAGCCCATGAAGACCGATCTTCTCTGGGTCTACGAGGGGCTGACCCAGTACCTGGGGTGGGTCCTCGCCGCGCGGAGCGGATTGCTCACTCCGGAGCAGGCGCGGGATGACCTCGCGGAGACGGCCGCGCGCCTCGACAACGAGCCGGGCCGCATGTGGCGGCCGCTGCTCGATACGGCGGTCTCGGCCCAGATCCTCTACGACTCGCCGGGGAGCTGGTCCTCATGGAGGCGCGACGTGGATTTCTACGACGAAAGCCTCCTCTTCTGGCTCGAGGCGGACGCTCTGATCCGGGTCGAGACGAAGGGATCCGCCTCCCTGGACGATTTCTGCCGGAGATTCTTCGACGGAAGCGGGGGCGTTCCGGAAGTGAAGACCTATACGCTCGAGGATGTTCTCCGGACGATGAACGAGGTGTTCCCGTACGACTGGCGCGACTTCTTCCGGAAGCGCGTCGTCGAGCTCTTGCCCCGCGCTCCTCTGGGCGGGATCGAGCGGGGAGGCTGGCGGCTCACGTACACGGATACGCTCTCCGCCTACCAGAAGAGCCTCGAGAAGTCCCGGAAGCGGATCGACATGCGGTACTCGCTGGGACTCTTGCTCAAGGACGACGGGACGATCCTCGACCTCTCGACGAGCGGCCCCTCGGCCAAGGCGGGGCTTGCGCCCGGAATGAAGCTCATCGCCGTGAACGGAAGGGCATGGAAGGCCGAGGTGATGCGGGATGCCACACGAGCGGCCTCGCGCTCCGCGAAGCCGATCGAGCTCTTGGCCCAAAACGGAGAGTTCTTCGCGACCTACGGCGTGGACTATCACGGCGGGGAGCGCTATCCGCGGCTCGTGCGCGAGGCCGGGGAGCCCGACCTCCTCACCGAGAATCTCACGCCCCGCGCCGGAGGCGCCGCTCCCGCAAAGTAGCTCGGCCCACCTCGGCGCCCGCGTCCTTGAAACCGCTGCGCCAATGTGTTAGGATTCACCAAAGTCTGGGGGGGCCCAGATAAGTCCTCTAGGCGAAACCCGGCCCGGCTGAGCCGACCGGGATCGAGAGACGAGAGCGCATTCCGGCAGCTCGCCTCGGAGACTTCCGCCATCGCTACTCGCCCCCTCCGCCGTGCACTCATGCGCGCCCGCGCCGTTTTGCTCGCTGTGCTGCTCGCGGCCTCCTTCGCCTCCCGGTCGTCCGCCCAGTACATCTACCTCGATTCGAACGGCGACGGCTATTCGACCACCGCCGACCAATTGGCCCCCACGGGCACGACGACGTTCGCCGTCTGGCTCAGGACCGACGCGAACCGGGACGGCTCCCGCGGCCTCTGCTTCAGCGACGATGGAGAGCTCACGTTCCGCTCCTACGAGATCGTGCTCCACGCGCGGGACGGGACGGTCACGTGGAGCGCCTTCTCGAACGGGATCGCCGAGTTCACCGACGCCCTGGGCACGCAGTCGGACGGCGCCGACTACCGAACCGGGTTCGCGGGCTCCGCCGAGCTTCCGCCGGGCGCGTACCTGCTCGGGACGATCGACGTGGGCGCCGTCTCGGGGACGCCGTCGCTCGAATTCGCCGCGACGACCCCGCTCGGCCCGACATTCCGCACCGCCTTCGGCTCCGCGTGCTCCGGGACCGACTTCGACCATTTCCTCAAGCTCGGCTTGGACTGGAGCGACGCGGACGGTGCTCCGTGGGGCGCTCCCGCGGGCGGGGTCGTCGCGCTGGACCAGCCGTCGAACATGACGCTTGTCGAGGGCGAGACGGCCGACCAGGCGTTGAGCGCCACCGATTCGGACGGCCTGCCGATCACCTTCTCGCTCGGATCGGGGCCCTCGTTCGCCGCCGTGACCACGGTTGCGCCGGGCACCGGCGTCGCGGCGGG
>JACQPZ010000139.1 GCA_016207265.1 Candidatus Latescibacterota bacterium
ACCATGACCGGGACGATCTCCTCCTTGAACCCGCCCTCCGCCTGGGCCTTCACCGCCCTCCGGTGGCTCTCCACCGAGAACCGGTCCTGATCCTCCCGCGTCACGTTGAACTTCCGCGCGATGAACTCCGCGGAGCTTCCCATGTGGCGGTTCGTGAAGGCGCACCACAGCCCGTCGTACACGACCCCGTCTTGAAGCTCCCCGTTCCCGAGCCGATACCCCTGCCGCGCCTTGGGAAGGTAATAGGGCGCGTTCGACATCGATTCCATTCCCCCGGCCACGATGATGTCGGCGTCGCCCGCGCGGATCGCCTGCGAGGCGAACATCACGGCCTTGAGACCCGAGCCGCAGACCTTGTTCACGGTCGTGGCACCGACGGTATCGGGAATGCCTCCCTTGATCGCGGCCTGGCGCGCGGGGGCCTGCCCCACGCCGGCCTGGACAACGTTCCCCATCAGGACTTCCTCGACCTGAACGGGCTCGATCCCCGCGCGGCGCACCGCCTCGCGGATCGCGACCGCGCCCAGCTCGGGGGCGGTGATCCCCGTGAGCCCGCCGAGGAACTCGCCGATGGCGGTCCGGCAGGCGCTCACGACATAAGCGTCACGATCAGACATTGGGTGTTCCTCCCGCTTCCCGCAAAAGCTCTCGGGCGATGACGAGACGCTGAATCTGGGACGTCCCCTCGCCGATCTCCATCAGCTTGGCGTCGCGGAAATACCGCTCGACCGGGTGGTCCGTCATGTATCCCGCCCCGCCGTGTATTTGAATCGCCGTGTCCGCGGCGCGCATCGCCACCGTGGAGGCCATGAGCTTGGCCATCGCCGCGTGGCGCGTGATCGGCGCACCCCGGTCCTTCATGCGCGCCGTCTGGTAGACGAGCAGGCGCGCCGCCTCGGTCTGGGTCGCCATGTCCGCGAGCAGGAGCTGGACCGCCTGGAACTCGGAGATCGACTTGCCGAACTGCCGCCGCTCCCGCGAGTAGCGGAGTGCCGCGTCCAGCGCCGCCTGGGCGATCCCGACCGACATCGCGCCGATCGAGATGCGACCTCCGTCGAGCGTCTTCATGAACTGGACGAAGCCCCGGCCTTCGGCGCCGAGCAGGTTTTCCTTTGTAAGCCGCACGTTCTCGAACAGAAGCTCCACCGTGTCGCTCGCCCGGTGGCCCAGCTTCTTCTCGCGGGTTCCGGCCGTGAAGCCGGGCGTTCCCTTCTCGATGATGAACGCCGAGATCCCCTTCACGCCGATCCCGGGGGTCGTGACCGCGGTGAAGACGGCGGTCCCGCAGACCGAGCCGTTCGTGATGTAGATCTTCCGGCCGTTGATCACGTACTGGTCGCCGGTCAGGACGGCGCGCGTCTTCGTCCCGCCGGCGTCGGAGCCCGCTTCGGGCTCGGTGAGCCCGAACGCCGCCAGCTTCTCTCCCGAACAGAGCGGCGGGAGGTACCGGCGCTTCTGCTCCGCGCTGCCGAAGTTGAAGATGGGGGACGTGCCCAGCGAGACGTGCGCCGCGAGCGTGATGCCGGTCGAGGCGCAGGCCCGGGAGATCTCCTCGACGGCGATCACGTAGGACAAGGTGTCGAGGCCCGATCCCCCGTATTCGGCCGGGAAGATCATGCCGAAGAGCCCCAGCTCCCGCATCTTGCGGACGTTCTCCCACGGGAACTCGCCCGCGTCGTCGTACTTCGCGGCGCGCGGCGCGATCTCGCGGTCGGCGAAATCGCGCAGGCTCTCGCGCAGGAGCTGCTGCTCCTCGCTCAATTCGTAGAGGTCGTTCGAACGGCTGCCCGTCATCGTCTCCATCGGAGCCTCGCGCCGGTCAGACCGGCATCTCGCAGACGTCCTCGACCTCCAGCTCGGCCTCGGTCGATTTCAAGATGTCATCCACGGTGACGCCGGGCGCGCGTTCCTTGAGCTTCAAGCCCTGCGGGGTGACCTCCATGACCGCGAGATCGGTGATGATGAGGTCGACCACTTTCTTTCCCGTGAGCGGGAGCGTGCACTTCTTGAGGATCTTCGACGTTCCGTCCTTCGCGGTGTGGAGCATCGTGACGACCACGCGCTTCGCCCCCGCGACCAGGTCCATCGCGCCGCCCATCCCCTTCACCATCTTGCCCGGGATCATCCAGTTCGCGAGGTTCCCCTCCTGGTCCACCTCCATCGCGCCCAGGATGGTGAGGTCGATGTGCCCTCCCCGCACCATCGCGAAGGAGTCGGCGCTGGAGAAGAACGAGGCCCCGGGCAGGACCGTCACGGTCTCCTTCCCGGCGTTGATGAGATCGCCGTCCTCCTTCCCCTCCACGGGATAGGGCCCGACGCCCAGGATCCCGTTCTCGGACTGGAGCGTGACGTGGATTCCCTTTGGGATGTAGCTCGCGACGAGCGTCGGCATCCCGATGCCCAGGTTGACGTAGAAACCGTCCTTAAGCTCGAGCGCCGCTCTTCGGACGATTTGTTCTCTTTTCAATTCGCTTGGGTCCATAACTCCCCTGGAAGATCGTGTCCACGTAGATGCCCGGAGTCACCACCACGTCCGGGTCGATGTCGCCCGGCTCCACGAGGCGCTCCACCTCGGCGATCGTGTGCTCCGCCGCCGTCGCGAACATCGGGTTGAAGTTCCGGGCCGACAACCGGTAGATCAGGTTTCCAAGCCGATCGCCCTTGAACGCTTTCACGAACGCAAAGTCGCCGCGGATCGCCATCTCGAGCACGTACTCCCGGCCGTCGATCACGCGCAGTTCCTTCCCCTCCGCCACGACGGTCCCCACGCCGGTGGGCGTGTAGAACCCGCCGATCCCGGCGCCACCCGCGCGGACGCGCTCGGCCAGCGTGCCCTGCGGGGTCAGCTCCACCTCGATCTCGCCGCTCAGGAACTGGCGCTCGAAGATCTGGTTCTCGCCGACGTAGGTCGAGATCATCTTCCGCACCTGCTTCGTCTGGAGCAAAAGCCCCAAGCCCCAGTCGTCGACGCCCGCGTTGTTGGAGATGCACGTAAGATCCTTCACGCCCAAATCGCGCAGGGCGAGGATGAGGTTCTCGGGAATTCCGCAGAGCCCGAATCCGCCGAACAGGATCTTCGAGCCGTCTTTGATCCCGGCGCGCTCGATCGCTTCGCGGGCGCCTTTCACGACCTTGTTCATCGCGCGAGCCCCGTCTTGGCGTTCATCGCGCGACTCCCGTCCTGGCGGGCCGATGCTCCTCGACCCACGACCGGATGTACGTGACAATGGCGCCCGTCGCGGTGCCGGGGCCGAACAGCTCGCCGACGCCCATCCGCCGGAGCGCGGCCATGTCCTCCTTGGGAATGATCCCGCCTCCGGTGAGGAGCACGTCCCCGATCCCTTTCTCGCGCATCAATTCGAGCACGCGCGGGAAGAGCGTCATGTGGGCGCCGGAGAGGATGGAGAGCGCGATCGCGTCCGCGTCCTCCTGGACCGCGGCCTGGACGATCATCTCGGGAGTCTGGTGGAGCCCCGTGTAGATCACCTCGAACCCCGCGTCGCGCATGGCGCTCGCGACGACCTTGGCTCCGCGGTCGTGCCCGTCCAGCCCCGCCTTCGCGACCAGCACCCTGACCTTCCGCGCCATGGTTCCCTCGCCTCTAGAAGATCGCGGGCTCGCGATATACGCCGTAGGCCTCGCGGAACACGTCGGAGATCTCGCCCAGCGTGGCGTACGCGCGCACCGCGTCGAGCACCGAGGGTACGATGTTCCGCTTGCTCATGCAGGCGTCGCGGAGCGCGCCCATCGCGGATTCCCATCGCGCGCGGTCGCGGCGCGCGCGCAGGGCGCGAATGCGCTCGATCTGGCGGCGCTCGATCTCGGGATCGATCTTGAGCACCGGGATCGTGACCTCCTCGTCCCCTCCGAAGCGGCTCACGCCGACGATGACGCGGCGGTGCTCCTCCACCTGCTTCTGGAAGCGGTAGGCCGAGTCCGCGATCTCCTTCTGGGGGAATCCCCGCTCCACCGCCTGGATGATCCCGCCCATCTCGTCGATGCGGCGGATGATCGCCGTCGCCTCCTCCTCGATGCGGTCCGTCAGCGCCTCGAGGAAATACGATCCCCCGAGCGGGTCCACGACGTTCGTGACGCCCGTCTCATGGGCGATGATCTGCTGCGTGCGCAGGGCGACCGTCGCGGCCTCCTCGGTGGGAAGCGCGAGGGTTTCGTCCATGGAATTCGTGTGGAGCGACTGCGTCCCGCCCAGCACGGCGGCGAGCGCCTGGAGCGCCACGCGCGCCACGTTGTTCAGGGGCTGCTGCGCGGTGAGTGAGACCCCGGCCGTCTGGGCATGGGTGCGGAGGTGCCAGCTCCGGGGATTCTTGGCGTGGAAGCGATCCCGCATGATCCCGGCCCAGATGCGGCGCCCGGCGCGGAACTTCGCGATCTCTTCGAAGAAGTCGTTGTGCACGTCCCAGAAGAAGGAAAGCCGGGGCGCGAAGTCGTCCACGTCCATCCCTCGCTTCAGGCACTCCTCCACGTAGCCGATCCCGTCCGCGATCGTGAACGCCAGCTCCTGGACCGCCGTCGCGCCCGCCTCGCGGATGTGGTAGCCGCTGATCGAGATGGAATTCCACTTGGGCATGTGCTCGGCGCACCACTCGATCATGTCCACGCAGATCTTCACCGAAGGTCGCGGCGGGCAGATCCACTCCTTCTGAGCGATGAACTCCTTCAGCA
>JACQPZ010000135.1 GCA_016207265.1 Candidatus Latescibacterota bacterium
GCGATCACGTCCATGACGATCGCTCCCGCGCCCAACGCAGCGCGCTGCGCGCTCTCGCCCGTCATGCTCTTCACGACCCCGGAGACCATCATCTGGAGCCCACCTCCGGCGCTGGAGGTGGAGATATAGAGATCCACCCCCTCGTTCCCCCGTTGAGGCGTGATGATCCGCTCGCCGTCGAGGATCTTCCTCAAGGCGAGCTCTTCGACCTCCATGATCGCGTTCAGCACGCCCCGGGTCACGTCCTCGAAGGGCGCTTCCACCGTGGTCGGCGCCTCCCCGCGTACAATCAGACGGTACTCGGAGCCACGGCGCTCGATGAGAATCGCCTTGGTCGTGGTGCTGCCGCAGTCGGTCGCGAGGACCGAGTTCAGGGATTCCGGGTCGATCGCTTTCACCGTGATTCCTTCCTTTTCTTGCGCTCCGAGCGCTCCGCCCGCTCCCGCTCCCGCTGCGCCCGTTCCCGCTGCCGCTCCACGTCGTCGCGCATCTCGATCTTCACGAGGAGGGCCTCGAGATTCTCGCGCCGCTCCATCATCCCGGCGAACTGGTCGTAGTCCTGCACCGCGAAGAAGGCGCGTACCATCGGCTCGAAGAAATGAAGCGCCTGGCTTCCCACGAAGGAGAGCGGCTTCATGCTCTCCAGAAAGAAAATCGCGGGGACCGTCATCCGGTGGCGCACCGTCAGCTCGGCGAGCCGGTCCAGGAGCGCCTCATCCTCCGGTGTTCGCGCCGGCCGCCCGCCTCCCGCCTCCGGGGCTCCCGCCTCCGGGACGCGGGTCGCCGGCTCCCGCGAGGGTGATTCCGAGCCGCGCTTCCACAAACGCCACGACTTGATCTCGGTTTCCTCCGAACAGGAGCCTGAGGCCCCGGTAGCCCTCGAGCCAGTGACGCATCCGGAAGGGGCTGAGAAACACACCCGTCCGGTCCACGGTCGCGCGGCGCATCTCGGACCAGGGCCGCTCCCGCGACACGCCGAGCGTCCGCACTCCGATCGTCTCTCGCGTGAGACGGTATTCGGTCTTCGCGAGGAACGAGCCGAGCGACGCGAGAATGAAGACGGGCGCCGCGAATCCGAGCACGGAATCTCCCGTGCTCTTCGCGATCAGAACTCCGAGCACCGCCGCCGACGCGAGGATCACGCCGGCCGCCAACGGCCGATCACGCGCCGGCCAGACCGTCCAGCTCAGCTCCTCGTCCGAGGACGGTCGGTTCGCTTCGTGTCCGGTCAACCTGCCTCGAGATCGCGCCACGTCACCGCCGGGTTCCGCGCGGCGCGCGCCTCGTCGAGCCGGCGCACGGGCGTCCGCGTGGGAGCGTTCCTCACGAGCGCGGGATCCTCGACGGTCTCACGATCGATCGCGAGCAGCGCATCGGCGAACGCGTCCAGGCTCGCCTTGGTCTCGGTTTCCGTCGGCTCGATCATGAGCGCTTCCTCCACGATCAGCGGGAAATACGTCGTGGGCGCGTGCATGCCGAAATCGAGCAGGCGCTTGCCCAGGTCGAGGGCGCGAACCCCCCGCGACTTCTGACGCGAGGCGGAGAGCACGAACTCGTGCATGCAGTATCCCGGATGAGACGGCTCGTAGGCGTCGCGAAGACGGGCCTTGAGGTAGTTCGCGTTCAGGATCGCTTCCCGGCTCACCTCCGCGAGGCCGCTCGCGCCGAGACTCTTCAGATAGCAGAGCGCCCGCACGAGGATTCCGAAGTTGCCGTAGTAGGAATGCACGCGCCCGACCGAGCGCGGCCGGTCGTGGTTCCAGCGGTAGAGATCCCCCGCGCGCTCCAGGACCGGCGCCGGAAGGAAGGGCTCGAGAGCCTCCCGGACGCAGAGCACGCCGCCGCCGGGACCGCCTCCTCCGTGCGGGGTCGAGAAGGTCTTGTGCAGGTTGATGTGCGCGAAATCGAACTCCATCGCCCCGGGGCTCGCGAGACCCACCATCGCGTTCAGGTTCGCTCCGTCCAGGTAGAGCAGCGCGCCCACGCCGTGCGCGATTCTCGCGATCTCTCCCACGTCGCGCTCGAAGATCCCGAGCGTGTTGGGGTTCGTGAGCATGAGGGCCGCCGTCTTCTCCGAGACGGCGCGCCGCAAGGCGGCGATGTCCACGCAGCCGTCCGCTCCCGAGGGGACGGTCACGACCCGATACCCGACCTGGTTCACGGTCGAGGGATTCGTGCCGTGGGCCGAATCGGGAACGATCACCTCCTCGCGCGGGTTTCCGCGCTCGCCGTGATAGGCCCGGGCCATGAGGATCGCGGTCAGCTCGCATTGGGCCCCGGCCGCAGGGTGCGTCGTGATCGCCGGCATTCCCATGATCGCTCGAAGCCACCCGTGCAGCTCCCAGATCACCGCCATGGCGCCCTGGCTCAGCTCTTCGGGCTGGAGCGGATGAGCCGCGGCAAGTCCCTGCAACTGGGCCACTTCGTCGTTCAGCTTCGGGTTGTACTTCATGGTGCACGATCCGAGCGGATAGATGGCCCGGTCGATGTGGTGGTTCAGCACCGAGAGATTCACGAAATGGCGGACGACCTGCGGCTCCGAGATCTCCGGGAGCGCGGGGCCCTCGGTCCGCACGCGCTCGCGCGGAAGGAGCCGCTCGACCCCTTCAGCCGGAATGTCGAGCGGCGCAAGCCTCGGCCCGCGGTGTCCCTGAACCGAGAGGTCGCGCAGCGTCAGCTCCGGCACGCGGCCTCCTCGAGCGGGGAACCCGCCCGCCCGCGCGACCATTCCGCGAGCGTCTCGACGTAGCCGTCCATCTCCTCCCGGGTCCGCTTCTCCGTGACGGCGACCAGGAGGTCGCGCGGCCTCGAGCGGTCGAACCGCGCGAGGGGAACCCCGGCGAGAATCCGCTTCGCCTGCGCCGCACGCACGAAGTCGGAGGCGGCGCCGGGCAGACGGATCACGAACTCCCGGAAGAAGGGCGCGTCCCCGTGCGGAAGGGTGACGCCGGGCAGCGCGGAGACCCGCCGCGCGAGGTAGTGCGCCTTCTCGAGACACTGGGTCGCGACCTCCCGCATGCCGCCCGCCCCGAGGAGCGCCAGATGGATCGCGTTCGCCAGAGCCATCAACCCCTGGTTCGTGCAGATGTTCGAGGTCGCGCGCTCGCGCCGGATGTGCTGCTCGCGTGTTTGGAGGGTCAGCACGTAGCCGCGCCGTGCGTCCAGGTCCACCGTGGCTCCGGCGAGGCGTCCCGGAAGGCGGCGGATCTGGGACTTCCGCGTCGCGAAGAATCCGACGAGCGGCCCGCCGTAGCCCATGGGGACTCCCATGGATTGGCCCTCCCCCACCACGATGTCCGCGCCTTCGTGCCCCGGAGGCTTGAGCAGGGCGAGCGCGACAGGGTCCGCGGCGGCCACCGACAGGGCGCCCGCGCCCTGCGCCGCATCGGTGAGGGCCGCGCCGTCCTCGACGATCCCCTCGAAGCTCGGCTGGGACCAGAGAAGCGCCGCGACCTCGGGCGTGAGCAGCTTCCTCGCGGCGGCCGCGGACGTGGCCCCACGCTCCGCCGGTATCTCCTGGACCCGGAACGACCCCGCCGAGGCGTACGTGCGCAGGACCTCGCGGAAATGCGGATGGACGCCGCCTGAGACGAGGACGATCCTCCGCCCGGTGGCTCCCGCGGCGAGGTGCGCCGCCTCCACGCAGGCGGTCGCGCCGTCGTAGAGCGACGCGTTCGCCACTTCCATGCCGGTCAGCTCGCAGATCATCGACTGGTATTCGAAGATCGCCTGGAGGGTGCCCTGCGACACCTCCGGCTGGTACGGCGTGTAGGCCGTGGCGAACTCCGAGCGCGCCGTGAGTGATCGCAGCGCGGCGGGGATGAAGTGGTCGTAGATTCCGGCGCCCAGGAAGCAGGCGTACCGATTCGCGTCCGCGTTCCGCTCGCCCCACTCCGCAAAGCGGCGTGCGATCTCGTACTCGGCGAGCGGCGGATCGACGGGCAGGGCTCCGCGGACCATGAGGTCCGCCGGGATCGCTCCCCACAGCTCTTCGATGCTCTTCGCTCCGATGCACTCGAGCATGGCGCGCCGCTCGGCGTCGCTCCGGCCGACGAAGCTCACGCGATCGCCCCCAGGACCTTTTCGTAGCCGTCCGCGCTCAGGAGCGACTCGGTTTCGGCGAGCGCCGCCATCTTGATCCGGACCATCCAGCCCCGTTCATAAGGCGACTGGTTCACGAGCGCGGGGTTCTCTTTGAGCTCGGTATTGACGGCGACGATCTCGCCCGAGACGGGAGCGAAGAGGTCGCTCACCGTCTTGACCGCGTCGATCGTGCCGAGCGGCTTCATGTGCGAGACGCGCGTTCCGACCGCGGGCAGCTCCACGAAAATCACGTCGCCCAGCTCGCCCTGGGCGTAATCGGTGATCCCAACCTCGGCTTCCTGTCCTCGGACGCGGACCCATTCGTGCTCCTTGGTGTAGCGCAGCTCTTTCGGAACGTTCACAGGGCACTCCTCGGTTTGGGGCTGCGGACGCTTCCCGTTCGGTACATGGGGCGCTCCGTCACCGTCGCGGGAGTGTCCCGGCCGCGGGTCCTGAGCTCGAGCCTCGTGCCGGGAGCCGCGCGATCGCTCGAGACGTAGGCCATCGCGACCGGCTTCCCGATGCTGATCCCCATCGATCCGCTGGTGACCGTTCCCACGGTCTGTCCCTGGAAGGCGACTTCGCAGCCGTGGCGCGCGATTCGGTCCCCGTCCAGCACGAGCCCCACGAGCGTTCGCCGCGAGCCCTCGCGTTTCGCCGCGACCAGGGCGGCCTTGCCGATGAAGTCCTCCTTCTGAAGCCGCACGGTCCAGCCGAGGCCCGCTTCCATCGGGTTGGTCGTCTCGTCGATGTCGTTCCCGTACAGGCAATATCCCATTTCGAGGCGCAACGTGTCGCGCGCACCCAATCCGATGGGGCGGATTCCGGCCGAGCCTCCCGCCTTGAAGACCCGGTCCCACGTTTCGAGCGCCCGCGGGACGCGGACGTACACCTCGAAGCCGTCCTCTCCGGTGTAGCCGGTCCGGGAGATCAGGCGCCGGTCGTCCCCGGCCCCGTCCTCGAAGAACGTGTAGAAACCGAGCCCACGCACGCGATCCCCGTAGACGCGCGCCATCACGTCCTCGGCCCACGGCCCCTGGACGGCGATCTGAGCCGTGGCCGCGCTCTCGTCGGCCACGGTGACGCCGGCGGGCGCGTGATCGCGGATCCACGCGAGGTCCTTCTCGAAGTTCGCGGCGTTCACGACCAGGAAGCGGTCGCGTCCGGTCGCGTAGACGAGGAGGTCGTCCACGATACCGCCGGAGGGAAGGCACATCGGCGTGTACACGGCCCGGCCGTCGGGGATCGCCTCGACCTCGTTGGTCACGAGGCGGTTCGCGTACGCCGCGGCGCCGGGACCCGCGAGCCGGATTTCTCCCATGTGGGAGACGTCGAACACGCCGACCCCTGCGCGGACGACGCGGTGCTCGGCGACGATCCCCTCGTACTGGATCGGCATCTCGAATCCAGCGAATGGAACGAGCTTGGCAGAGAGGGCCGCGTGCCGGGCGAAGAACGGCGTCCGCTTGAGCGTCGTCGTTGTGTCGAGCATCCTCGATTCGCGTCGATGGTTGCGGTGCTTCGAGAGCGGCTACGCTATCACATCCGGCCCGGATTTCATACCGCCTCCCGCGCGCGCTCGAGAACCGCCCCGGCGACCAGGATCGGCTTGAGCGCCGCGCCCGTGTGCGAGCCCAGGGCCGCGGCCACGGCCTCCGGCGTCCCCGTCGCGACCACGCGTCCGCCGCGGTCCCCTCCCTCCGGGCCCAGGTCGACGATCCAATCCGCCGATTTGATCACCTCCAGGTTGTGCTCGATCACGATCACGGTGTTGCCCTTGTCGACGAGCCGGTTCAACACGTGGAGGAGCGCGCGCACGTCCTCGAAGTGAAGCCCCGTCGTCGGCTCGTCGAGGAGGTAGAGCGTGCGCCCCGTGTCGACCCGGGAGAGCTCGGTGGCGAGCTTCACGCGCTGCGCTTCCCCGCCCGAGAGCGTCGTCGCCGGTTGACCGAGGTGGATGTAGCCGAGCCCGACGCTGCTCAGGGTGTCGAGCTTCCTCCGGATCGGCGGGACGGCGCCCAGAAGATCGAGCGCCTCGTCCACGGTCATCTCGAGCACGTCCGCGATCGACTTCCCCTTGAACGCCACCTCGAGCGTCTCCCGGTTGTAGCGCCGCCCGCGGCAAACGTCGCAGGTCACGTAGACGTCCGGGAGGAAATGCATCTCGATCTTGGTCAGCCCGTCTCCCCCGCACGCTTCGCATCGGCCGCCTTTCACGTTGAAGCTGAAGCGGCCGGGCGTGTATCCGCGCACCTTCGCCTCGGGAAGCGCGGCAAAGAGGTCGCGGATGAAGCCGAACACGCCCGTGTAGGTGGCCGGGTTGCTCCGCGGCGTGCGTCCGATGGGAGACTGGTCGATCGCCACCACCTTGTCGATCTGCTCGACGCCGGTCATGCGCTCGTGGGCGCCCGGCGCGTCCTTCGCCTGGTGGAAGCGCCGGGCGAGCGCGCGGTAGAGGATGTCCTGAACCAGGGTGCTCTTTCCCGATCCCGAAACGCCGGTGACGCAGATGAGCGTCCCGAGCGGGAAGCCGACCCGGATGTTCTTGAGATTGTTCTCGCGCGCGCCCATGAGCGAGAGGCGCCGGCCGCTGCCCGGCCGGCGCTCCGTCGGAACCTCGATCCTCCGCTCCCCCGAGAGATACTGCCCGGTCAGGGATTCCTTGGTGCTTCGGATCTGATCGAGGGTGCCGCTCGCCACGAGGTAGCCTCCCCGCCGTCCGGCGCCGGGGCCCAGATCCACGATGGCGTCGGCCGCCTCCATCGTCTCCCGATCGTGCTCGACGACGAGCACGGAGTTGCCGAGATCGCGGAGCGCGATCAGCGTCTGGAGGAGCTTGCGATTGTCGCGCGGATGAAGCCCCACGCTCGGCTCATCGAGGATGTAGAGCACACCGGTGAGCCGCGAGCCGATCTGGGTCGCCAGCCGGATCCGCTGCGCCTCGCCTCCGGCCAGGCTGGACGCCGTCCGATCCAACGTGAGATAACCGACGCCCACGTCGTCCAGGAACTCGAGCCTCTGGCGAAGCTCCTTGAGGATCGGGGCGGCGATGATCGCCTCGCGGGTTCCCAGCGGGAGGGCGCGGACGGACCCCAACGCCTGCGTCACCGACTGGGCCGTCCAGTCCGCGATCGAGCGCCCGGCGACCTTGACGGCGAGGGACCCCGCCTTGAGCCGCGCCCCGCCGCACTCGGGACAGGCCTTCTTGCTCATCCACTGCTCGATCTGCGCCCGGACCGAGTCCGAGGCCGTCTCGCGATAACGGCGCTTGAGCTCGGGGATGACCCCCCGGAAGCGGCCCTTGTGCGACCAGACGTTCCCGCTCTTCATCTTGAAGCTGTAGGTGATCTTCTCGTCGCCGAGCCCGTGGAGGAGCGCCCGCTGCGCGGCGTCCGGCAGTTGCTCGAAGGGCGTGTCCCACCCGATCCCCATGCGCTTCGCGAACGCCTGGATCGTTCCCTTGATCCAGGTCCCTTCCGCGTCGCCCCACACCACGACCGCTCCCTCGCGAAGCGACCGTGTCCGGTCCGGCACCACGAGGTCCGGATCGATCTCGAACGTCGTGCCCAGCCCGTCGCACGCCTTGCACGCGCCGTAGGGGCTGTTGAACGAGAACGACCGGGGCTCCGGCGGCTCGTAGGAGATCCCGCATGCGGGACAGGCGGCGGTCGCCGAGAGCGTCGCTTCCGCGCCCCGCGAGGGGACGACGAGCGCGAGCCCCGA
>JACQPZ010000136.1 GCA_016207265.1 Candidatus Latescibacterota bacterium
AAGGAGGCGACCCCCCGCGATCCCGGCAGAGCGGAGAGCATCGTCGGCTCATCGCCGGGCATGGTGGAGCTCTTCAAGCTGGTCTCGCGCGTCGCCGGAACCCGGAGCTCGGTCCTGATCCAGGGGGAGAGCGGGACCGGGAAGGAGCTGATCGCGCGGACGATCCACCGGAATAGCCCCCGGCGGGGCCATCCGTTCGTCGCCGTCAGTTGCATGAGCTTTTCCGAGGGGGTGCTCGAGAGCGAGCTGTTCGGGCACGTCCGGGGCGCGTTCACGGGGGCCACCGATCGGCGGCCGGGCCTCTTTCTTCAGGCGGACCGGAGCACTCTGTTCCTCGACGAGATCGGCGATATGGGCCTCTCGATGCAGTCGAAGCTCCTGCGCGTCCTGCAAGAGATGGAAGTGAGGCCGGTCGGAGGGACGGAGACCGTGCCGGTCGACGTGCGCGTCGTGGCGGCCACGCATCACAATCTGGAGTCCCTCGTGGGCCTCGGGAAATTCAGGGAAGACCTCTTCTACCGGCTCAACGTGGTCACGCTCAAGGTTCCCCCGTTGCGCGACCGGGTCGAGGATATCCCGCTCATCGCGAGCCACTATCTCACCGTCTTCGGCGAGCAGGCGGGGCGGCCGATCCATGGCTTCACGCCGGCGGCGATGGCGGCGCTTCGGACCTACCCCTGGCCCGGGAACGTGAGGGAGCTTGTGAACGTCGTGGAGCGGGCCGTGGCGCTCGCGCCCGGCTCGGTCGTGGAGTTGAGCGACCTACCCGAGAAGCTCGCGACGCGGGTGCGGATCGAAGGGCCTCCGGCGGGGAGCGCAGGCCGTCAGACCCTGGCGGAGCTCACCCGAAGCTATGTGATGCGCGTGCTCGAAGAGACGAAGGGGAACAAGACAGAGGCGGCGAGGGTACTCGGCGTACCGCGAAGGACGTTTTATCGGATGCTCTCGCGGCTTTCGACCGGGGACGGAGACGGGGGTCAAGTGAGCCATTATGACCCTATTCACTAGATTTGGCACAATATATACATCTGACAATTTGACTGATAGATACGCACTGATTTGTCGGCTTCACGTGCCAATTAATGCCGGCCTGGATCAAACCTAAAGCCGCCTGGGTCGCGCGTGGTTTAGTGCGTAAGGCGTTGTATTCATATAGACTTATGCAATCCATCCGCGCTCGGCCCAGAGCTGGTACAGCCCATGCGTAACAGCCTTCCGAGCACTCAACTCGCGAACGACAGCTCGAGCCGCTCGAAGGCCCCTGGTCTGAGACGGAACCCGTGATTGAACTGCCCCCCACACATCACGGGACGGTCCATCAGGGGCCTATTGTTTGCGGATGGACAGGCCCGCAGGCGGCCGCCTAGACTCCGCCACTCCGTCATGATGAAATCGCCCTCTCGATTCACCGCCGCGCGTTCCACGGTTCTCATCGGCATCGCGTTCACCGTCGCCGCGAGCGCGACGACCTCCACGCCGCCCGCTCCCGGCGTCGTCGGCCTCGTCGACGGGATTCCGATCTCCCAGATCGAATGGGACCGCATGGCAAATCCATACTTCGAAGAAGTGAAGGCCCGCGCGGGTCGCGAGCTGACCGCGGACGAGCGCGCGCTCCTTCGAAAGAACATCCTCGACGAGCTGATCCGCGAACGGCTCTGGGTCGCCGACTCCAAGCGACGCGGCTTCGCGGCGACGCAGGCGGAGATCGACGCGCACCTCTCGAAGAATCCGTACTTCAGGACGAACGGAAAGTTCGACGATGCCAAGTTCCGGGACTTCAAGACGTCTCCCTCGTCGAACTACCCCGAGATCCGGGAGCAGCTCGAGAACGCGGTTCTGCTCGACAAATACGTCAGGTGGATGGACACGCGGTACGCGCCCCGCGAACCGGAGCTCAAGCGCGAGTTCGCGGAGCGGACCGCGCAGGCGTCCCTCCGGTTCTTCTGGCTCACGACCGACGCGATCTCGCTGGACGCGCAGGCCGGCGCCGATGAGATCCGCGCCTACTACGAGGCCCATCCGGATGAGTTCGCGACCCCGGAGCAGGCCCGGATCACCTACATCCGGGTTCCCATCGAAGCCGCCGGATCTCCGTCCGATTCCGCGCGGCCTGCCGGCGAGGCCGCGGCCTCCGCCGCGGCCCGGGCTCTCCTCGTCGCGCTCAAGGCCGGGCGGTCCCCGGAAGATCTCGCCGCCGCCTGGGGCGGCGTCAAGGATCCGGGTCTCTTCAAGGTGGGGGATCCGATCAAGGGGCTCGGCAGGTCCGACGCGCTGGCGGACGCGATCCGCTCGGGGAGCGTGAGGCAGTGGCTTCCCGAGCCGATCCGAATGGGCTCCGCGTGGATCCTGGCCCGGCTCGAGGAGCGCCGCGAGCCGGCCGTGCGGCCCTTTCGCGAAGTGGTCGGCCTCGCGAAGCGGCGCGCGGACGCCCAACGGAGGGAATCCGAGCTCGATTCGCTGGCCCGGGCCGAATACCAATCCCACACCGAGCGCTACCGGACGCCCTACGTGGTGGCCGCCGCGATCGCGCGGGCGCTCGCGTCGTTCGACGACGAGCGGCCGGTGTCCGAGCGGGACGTGAGGCGGGCCCTGGAGCGGCTTCGAAAGGCCGGGGGATACTCCGATACGGCCCGGGCGTGGGCCGACTCGGTATTGAGGCGCCTGCCGGAGACGGTCCAGCGGGAACGCCGCCTGGCCGCTGCGTCCAAGTCGATGAGGCACGTGATGGAGCGCCTCAAGCGCGGAGAGCCCGAGGCGGAGGTGGCCCGGCGCCACGACGCGACGCTCATCCCGATCTCCATGTATCGAGGGCAGCCGCCGGCGGCGCCCTCGATCGTGGAGGGGCCGTTCCTCGACTCCCTGTACCGGAAATCGCCGGGGGCCGTCGTCGGGCCGCGCGTCGCCCGCGATTCGATGTTCGTGGTCAGGGTCTCGCGGGTGGACGACCAGTTCCTTCCTCCGTTCGAGGCGGCTCGAATCAGCGCGCGATTCGACGTGGACCTGAAGCGCGCGCGCGCGACCGAGCGCGAGGCCGAGGCGTACTTCTCGACGCGGCGCGAGCGGCACCTCACCCCGCTGCGCTGGGGGTTCGATTTCGTCCGTTTCGTGAAAATGAAGCCCGATTCCGCGCCCGTCCCGGGCGATTCCATCAAGTCCTACTACGACTCGCACGCCGCCGAGTTCACCGTGCCGGCCAAGGCGCGCGCCCGGCACATCCTGATTTCTTCGCGCCAGGGCGACGCCGCCGGGGTGAAGGAAGCGGCGCGCAAGAAGGCGCTCGACATCCTCAAACGCATCAAGGAAGGCGAGGATCTCGGAGCGCTCGCCCGGCAATTCTCCGAGGATCGAGGCTCCGCGCCGCAGGGAGGCGACCTGGGCGAGATCACGCGCGGAGAGGTCGTGAAGGAATTCGGTGACGCGACGTTCGGCCTCGAGCCCGGCCAGGTCAGCGAGGTCGTCGAGACTCAGTTCGGCTTCCACATCATCAAGCTCGAGTCCATGTCGCCGCAGAGGCTTCGCCCCCTGGAGGAATGCCGCTCCGAGATCCAGGGGGTTCTGGGGCTATCGCTCGCGGATTCCCTCGCGCTCGCGGAGGCGCGCGGCTTCGCCGCCGACGCATCGCGACCGGGCGCATCCTTCGAGGCGCTCGCGACCCGCCACGGAGGCATGACGACCGTTGCATCGGTCGGGGCGCGCGAGTCGATTCCGGGTCTGGGAACAATCCCGACGCTCGAGACCGATATCGGCGCCCTCGCCGAGGGTGGCGTCTCGCAACCGATCCCGCTCGCGGACGGCTATCTCGTCGCACGGCTCACGCGCACCGTGCCTCCGCGCCCCGCCGAATTCTCGGAGGTCAAGGAGTCCGTGACCCGCGACATGCAGAACGAGCGGAAGGAGGCCGTGCTCGACTCGATCGACGCGCGGTTCAGGGCGGCGATTCGGGCGGGGGCCGACTGCGAATCCCTCTTCGTTCCGCTGGGCGGGCTTCGCGTTTCGCGGTTCTTCGGGCGCAGGGGACCCATTCCGGACGTCGCGCGCGACTCGCTCCTGGCACGCGATTCGACCCTGTACAACGAGGTGTTCTCTTCAAAGCCGGGCGCGACGCTGCGGCCCCGGCGCGGCTCCCTCGGGACCCTCTACGCGGTGGTGGATTCGCTCCAGGTTCCACCCCCGGCGCGGTTTGCCGAAATGCGCATCGAGCTTCGCAGGGAAATGATCGAGGAACGCTCGGCCGCGTGGACCGCGCGGCTTCGCTCGCGTGCCACAATCCAGATCTTCCGCAAGGACCTGGTCTCGGGGCCGTGATCAAGCTTGCGTTGCGCGCGCCTCCCC
The DNA here is from genome assembly GCA_016207265.1 of Candidatus Latescibacterota bacterium. Classification (GTDB taxonomy): domain Bacteria; phylum Eisenbacteria; class RBG-16-71-46; order SZUA-252; family SZUA-252; genus WS-7. Next base: position 4,333 of record JACQPZ010000136.1, read on the forward strand.
CGTAGCATCGCGACGCCTCGCGGTTCCATCCACTGCCGCCCCCGCTCCCGGGAGGAGACTGGAATGCGGCAGGCGAAGTGCTGCACGATCGGAGACATCGGGGAAGACAGGCCCCCGGCGGAACGGCTGCTCGACGCGGGACCGGGGATTCTCACAGACGCGGATCTCGTGTCCGTGCTTCTCGGCGCCGGCCTCCCCCGGGCATCGCTCTCGGAGCTATC
>JACQPZ010000137.1 GCA_016207265.1 Candidatus Latescibacterota bacterium
CGTCCGAGACGACTCCCCCGCCGAACGCGACGACGAGCGCCCCGCGATCGACGCCCGTCCGCGCCCATTTCTCGCAGATTCCCAGAACGACGCGGGGGGACTTCGATCGCTCGCCGGGCGCGATCGCGGTCACGTCCACGTGGAATCCGGCGCGGCGAAGGCTCCCGAGCAATGCCGCCCCGTGAAGCCGCGCCACCGTGCGGTCGGTCACGACGAGCAGACGGCCGCCCTTGCGAAACCGGCGGAGCAGCCGGCCCGCGAGAGAGAGAAGCCCGGGCTCGACGCGCACGGAGTAGCGGATTCTCCCGCCCGATGCCGAGATCCGGATCATTCGGACACGGGGTCGAGCGTCTCCGCGATCGACATGAGCTCGCGCAGATACGGGAGCTTGGGCCGCCCGGGGGCGAACACCGCGAGATCCACGTAGAAATGGCGGCCGCGACGCACGACCTCGTAGAAGCGGAACGGCCCGGCGGCGCTCACGTCGGCGTCTTCCCATCGGCCGTGGATCTCGCGGGTCGCGCCGGCCAGCTCGTTCGGCGTGAGCGTGGGCTCGATCAGATTGAGCGTCCGCTCGTTGGGGCGGAACGTTCGGGCGAGCATGTTCCGCGTTCGCACCGGGTCGGCTTCCGGATGCGCGGGCGTCGGCATGACGCGGAGCAGCCGCGTCGGCGGCCCCTCGTCCACGAGGAGGGCCGCGCGGGTGGCGGGGTCGATTCTCAGATCGTACCCGCGCGGGACGCGGAGGCCGTACCCCGCGACCTTCCGGAGCCGCCGCTCAGCCTCCGAGTCGTGGGGGAGCGCGAGGAGGCGCGCCCGGACCGTGCCGAACGTGGCGCGATCGAGCACCTCGAAGAGCCGGTTCTGATGACGCTGGAGCGCGGGCATCAGGTCCTCGCGGTTCTCGGACCAGAGGATTCCGACGGCCTGGCCCCGGAGCCAGACGTCGGGGGAGAACACGAACGGCTCCCGCGACGCTGGAAGCAGGGTCCTGAGCCCGGCGAGCGGAGCGGGAATTCGATCGAGCGGACCGTATCCGACGAAGAGGATCGTGCGGGCGCGGTAGGCCCGCGGATCCGACGCGTCCGCGAAGTGAACCTCGTACGCGGGCTCGCTCTCGATCCGGATCGCGACGCGCTCGACGACGGCGCGCAGGAAGAGTACCTCCGGCGAATCGGCGGGCAGTCGCGTCACGATCGTCAGCTCGCGGCTTCCGCCTTCCGCGAACGGACGCCCTCCGCACGCGACGCCGGAGACGGTCAGGAATGCGAGAACGGCCGCCGCGGAGGATGCCGCGCCGAGCGTCGGGAATTGTGGAACGCGGGTGACGGCGCGAGCCATGGTGGCCCGCAGGCTACCACAGGGCGGGGGGATCGACTAGCGGTGGGCCGGGGCTTCGAGCGTCTTGATCTGGGCCGGGGCTTCGAGCGTCTTGATCTGCTCCTCGAGCTTCCGGGTCTCCTCCTCGAGCTTTCGAAGGGAGCGCTTGAGCCGGTTCAGCTCCGCCTGCCGGCCGGGCGGCGGCGTCGCGGGAGGAGCGCCGACCGCGGCCCCGAGCGTCGCCCTGAGCGGGAAGATGTCGCTTCCGCGCGAGATCGTCATCTCGATCTCGTCATCGGGTCGATACGTGCGCACGAGGGACGTCATCTCATCGGCGGAGCGGATCACCGAACCCTCGAGCGCCAGCACGCGATCGCCCGCCTTGAGCCCTGCGTTCTCGGCCGGGCTCCCCGCGACGACGCCCTCGACGAGCACGCCCAGCGTGTCCACGGGGCCGCCGCGTCGCAGTTGAATGCCGAGAAACGCGCGCCGCACGCTTCCAAAGCGGTCGAGATCCTCGGCGATCCTCTGGAGCTGGTCCACGGGCAACGCGACGAGAAGATCCGTCGGCTCCTCGCGGCCGTCCGTCGGGCCGAGGATCGCGGATCCCGAGGAGCGCTCCGAGGCGGTCCCCGCCCGCCCGACGACGATCGCGACCCACTCGCCCGTCTCGTTCAAGACGGCGCCGCCGCTCGCCCCGGGGTACGTGGACGCCTCGATCTCGACGATCTCACCTGAATACGGAAAATCGACTCGCTCGCCGCGTCCCACGACGCGGCCCAACGTGATTTGAGGCCGCGTGATGTTCACGTTCGCGATGACGGCGACCCACGAGCCGATCGCGATCGATTGCGGCAGAGCCTGCCGAAGCGGCTGGAGGGCGACGCCCTCGACCTCGAACAGCGCCACGTTGGACTGACGGTCCACGCCCTTCACGTGCGCGGCGCGCTTCTCGCCGCCGCCGAGCAGCACGTTGAAGGTCCCGCCGCGAAGCGCGAGGCTCGACGTGGTCAGGACCCGGTGCGGGCTCAGAACCACGCCCGTCCCGACGAGGCGGCGCACGGGGTCGCCGGGGCGCTGGCGGGGATCGGGAGCCGGCATCGCGACCACGGTGACGACGCTGGTCCGCGCCGAGTCGACGCCGATGAGGAGCGTCGCGTCGTCCGTCTTGAGCGGAAGGATCTCGGCAGCAAACGAGCGCGAGGAGATCAGCAGGAGGACCGCGAGTGCCGCGGCGGCCGCCGACATTCGGGTCTCAGGCATCGCGGACGCGCGCTCCGGCCCGGCGCCCGGCACCTAGAAGACGATGTACACGTCGTCGTCGCTCGATGTGTTGACGGGGACGACGGCGGGGTCCTGCCCCTCGAGCCCGCGCTCGAGGTAGAACTGATCGTTGATGATCTCGTCCTTGTAGCCC
>JACQPZ010000134.1 GCA_016207265.1 Candidatus Latescibacterota bacterium
ATCGCGTCCACGGGACACGCCGGAACGCACGCGCCGCAATCGATGCACTCGTCGGGATGAATATAGAGCATTTCCGCCACCACAAAGTCCGCCTCGTCCTTCCGGGGATGAATACAGTCCACCGGACAGACGTCCACGGGGACGACCGTGTCCACGCCCTGAACGATGGCGTAGTCGTTGAAGACGCCGCCGCACGACGCGCACGCGCCCATCGAGATGACCCACTTGGGCTCGGGCATCTGGTCGTAGATGCGCTTCAGGACCGGGGCCATCTTCTTGCTGACGCGCCCCGCGACGATCATGAGATCCGCCTGGCGCGGCGATGCCCGGAACACCTCGGCGCCGAAGCGCGCGAGGTCGTAACGGGAGGCGCTGCTCGCCATCATCTCGATCGCGCAGCATGCCAGGCCGAACGTGGCGGGCCAGAGCGAGGACCGCCGGGCCCAGTTGACCATCTTCTCGACGGACGTGGTAAGGATGCCGTCCGGGACTAGCTCTTCGATTCCCACGCCGTTACGCCTCTCTCAGGCCGGCCGCGACCGGCCAAGTGATTGTGCCGTCTTGGGAAAGCCTTCGATCGGTATTTTATCAGCGGCCGCCCGGCCCGTCAATCAGAACCCCAGCCACGCGAGCAGCGCGTCGCTCGCGTAGAAGAAGAGAACTCCTCCGAATACCCAGATCGCCATCTTGATTCCCTTCGTCTCGTTCACGACCGGGATCAGGTCGGAGGCTGCGACGTAGAGCGCCGCGCCGGTCGAGAACGGGAGCGCGTACCGCACAAGACCCGACCAGAGGGAGATCGTGAGGACGCCGGCGAGCGTCGCGAGGCCGAGCCAGGTGGCGCTGAGCGCCGCCGCGCGGGGGGATCGCCCCGCCGCCGTCATGATGGACGCCACCGTGAATCCCTCCGGGACCTTGTGCAGGAAGACGGCGATCGCGACGAGGATCCCGAGCGAGGGCTTCACGAGGAATCCGGAGCCGATCGATACGCCGTCGAAGAACGTGTGGAGGAGGAGCCCGAAGAGCACCGTCGTGCCGACGACCGGCTCGACCCAGTGCTCGTGGTGCGTCTCTTCGCCGAAGTGGAAGTGTCCGACGAGGACATGCTCGGCCGCATGGACGAAGAGATAGCCGAGAAGGACGAGGGTCGCGACCTTGATCCCGGCCCCGGGGTGGGCCGCGGCGATGCGATAGCTCTCGGGGGTCATGCGCAGGATCACCGCGGCGAGCATGAAGCCCGCTCCGGCGGCCACGAGATGGCTTTGCCGGACCCGGTCCCATCCCCGCTTGCTCAGGGCGAGCAGACCGCCGGCGACGTTGGCGAGGCCGGCGATCAGCCCGCACGCCGCCGCCAGGATCCAGCCGTCGGGCATCGACCCCTCCGGTCTCGCCTAGCGGCCGCGCACGATGCCGGGAGTGTGCGTCGTGCCGACCGGCGTCAGGAGCTGCTCCTTGCTGTAGATGAACGAGTCGCGGGAGTAGTCGGACAGCTCGAAATTGTGGCCGAGGAAGATGGCGTCCTCGGGGCATGCTTCCTCGCAATAGCCGCAGAAGATGCAGCGAAGCATGTCGATCTCGTAGCGTTTCGCGTATCGCTCCCCCACCGAGTACCGCTCCGTCTCCGTATTCTCCGCGGCCTCCATGTAGATCGCGTCCGCCGGGCACACGGCCGCGCAGAGCCCGCAGCAAACGCAGCGCTCCAGGCCATTCTCGTAGCGGTGAAGCTCGTGGAGCCCGCGGACGCGCGGGTACATCTTCATCTTCACGTCGGGATATTGGAGCGTGACGGGCTTCTTGAAAAAATGCGAGAGCGTGATCGAAAGCCCCTTCATCAGCTCGTATACCATTCGCCGCTCCCCGCATCCCGATCGGTGGGCGCCCGCGCCGGCCCGGAGCCGGCAGGCGACGCCATCCCGGGATTCATGTCAACGATTTGTGAAACAGCGTGTTACGCGGCCCGCGTTCGCAGCCGTGTGATTATAGGCGGGGAGGGCGGGAGGGTCAAGCGGTGGAGCCGTACTCCTCGGGACGGATGTCCAGCTTCTTCATCTTGTAGAGTAGCGTCGTCCGCTTCATGTTTCCCAGGCTCCGGGCGGCTTCCGACTGGTTGCCGTCGTGGGCGCGGAGGGCCATGAGGATTTGATCCCGCTCGCTTCGATTCTCGGAGCGGGCGGACGACCGGTGCGGCGAAGGCGCGCGACCCGTGGAGCGGCGCGTCGGGCGGATCGGAACCAGCTCCGGTCCGATTCGGTCTCCGTCTTGGGCCAGCGCGACCGTGCGTTCGATCGAGGCCTTCAGCTCCTGGACGTTGCCGGGCCAGGTGTGGACGCGGAGCTCGGCCCACGCCTCTTCGGTCAGCGCGACCTCTTTCTTCGCCTGGGCGCACGAGAGGCCCAGAACGTACCGCCCGATCAGCTCGATGTCGTCGGCGCGGTCGCGGAGCGGGGGCATTTCGAGCCGGATGCCGTTCAACCGGTAGTAGAGATCGTCGCGGAAAAGCCCCCGTCTCACGAGAGACGCGAGGTCGCGCGTCGAGGCGGCGATCACGCGGACGTCCACCTGGCGCACGCCGGCGGCTCCGACGCGGCGCAGCTCCCCCATTTCGATGACGCGGAGGAGCTTCGCCTGGGCGCCCACCAGAAGCTCGCTCACTTCGTCGAGGTAGATCTCCCCGCCGTTCGCGGCCTCGAAAAGACCCGCGCGGGTCGCTCCGGTGCCCAATCCCACCACCCGATCCTGCCCGAAGAGATCGGCGTCCAGATGCCCTTCGGGGAGCGACGCGCAGCGGCCGACCACGAACGGCCGGTTCCGCCGCTCGCCCAGCTCATGGGCCGCGCGGGCGAGAAGCTCCTTGCCGCACCCCCGCTCCCCGAGGATGAGGATGGGAAGGCGGCTGGCCGCGGCGCGATCCAGGATTCGAATCAGCTCCACGATCCGCGGGTCCTGCGTCACGATTCCAAAACGGAAGCAGTCGGGGTCCGCGCGATCGGGCCGCGCTTGGGCCGTGCCGCTCCGGCGCGCCTGCGAGGGAGGCGCGGGCTGGAGCTCCACACCGAGCACCTTCTCGATGCGCTCCACCCACCGGTCGAGGTTCATGGTCATCGCGAGGCTCCGGGCTTCCCAGAGATAGTCCCGGCCCGCGCGGCGCTCCTCGGCGTCCCCGCCCGCGAGCAACGCCTCCCCGCTCCAGACGAGCATGCGCATGAGCTCGTAGCCCGCCTCGAGCTTTCGGAGGAGCTGGATCCCCTCGCGCGCGACGCGGAGCGCCCGCTCGCGATGCCCGAGGATCTGATTCGCCATCGCCATGACGCGGCAGGTGGCGGCCTCCTCGAACCGATCGTTGATCCGGCGCGCGACCCTAAGGCCCCGCTCGCAGGTGATGAGCGCCCGGTTCGGCTCTCCGATCCGCACGTGGACCTCGGCAAGCCGGCGGCACAGCTCGGGGATCAGGTCGCCCTCCGGCGCAAGCCGTTCCGCGAGCAGAAGCCCTTGGTCGTACCGCTCGATCGCGGTCTGGTTGTCATATCGGTCGAGCGCCACGTCGCCCAGGTACTCGAGCGCGATCACGTGCTCACGCTCGAACCCGTGCTCCTCGGCCTCCGAGAGAGCGCCGCGGACCTGGGTCTCCGCGCCGCGGAGGTCGCCCTGGATCCTCAGCCTTTGCCCGAGACAGAGCCGCGTCTGGACCTTTCCGCGCGAGTGGCCGCGCTCGCCGAAGAGACTCCGGGCGCGGTTCAACTCGTAATCGGACTGTTCGAACTGCCCGAGCTTGGCCAGGGCGATGCTCAGGTTGAGGGAGAAATTCGCTTCCTCGTGGTAGAGCCCCGCGCCGCGCGCCTGGAGCTGCCCGCGGACGAATTCGCCCACCGCGCGCTGGATCTCTCCCGCGCTCAGGAAACAGAGCCCGAGGAGGTTCCGGCTGCGGAGCATCCCCTCCAGGTCTTCGAAATCCCACCGGCTGATGTGGTAGGCGGCGCGGAAGTGCTCCTCCGCGCGCGACGGACGCCCGATGCGCCAGACGGCGCGCCCGGCGGCGATGTGAAACTCGAGGATGGCTTTCTTGTCGCCGGGCTCGTGCGCATACAGTTCCTCGAGCACGCGCTCCGCCGCTTCGGCGACCTCCCGCCAGCGCCCGAGCCCGAGCAGGGCGCGGCAACGCGCCAGCGTGATCGAACGCCCCAGCTCCGCGGGCAGCGCGCCGCCGCTCTGGATTTCCGCGATCAAATCGAGGGCGGCGCCGAATCGGGCGTGGGAGATCAACTCCTCCAAACGCTTCTCGATGGCGGTCGATTCAGCGCCGTGCGTGCGCTCGATGCTCATGAGTCCTCAGGGGATCCGGCGTACGGCCGGCGCTCGGGTCGATTGCGATGATCGCCTCTCAGCGAACCGCGAGGCGAGCCAGTAGTCGAAGATAGAGGCCGAACTTGCCGGACGCGCCGAGCTGACGAAGGATCTGCGCCTGGCTTCCCGAGACCGCTCCCTGGCCTCCCCACTTCGCCGCCTTTCCAGTCGGCTTCGGAGTGGGACTCGGCAGGTCGTCCCCCGTCGGGTCCCCGGTTCCGTACGGCTCACCCCCGGGCCCGTCGGCCGTGTACGGCTTTGCGACCGCCGGGCCGGTGGCGAACGACGTCGCGAGAATGAGCGCGGCGATCAGCGTGAGCATGACCCCGACGCGAAGCAGCCGCACGCCCAACGTCACCATCGGCAGAGCCTCCGCGAGTCCGGCCCGTGCGAGTCCTTGCAGGGGAGTGGATCCCCCGGCACCGTGTATTCGACCCATAATGGACGCTCCCGAGCGACCGATGCGTCAGCACCGCGCTCTGCTTGAACACCATGAACTGCAGGGGACTTTCGTGGCGGGGGGAATTCCGACGACGTGGCGCCAAACCGTGCTGCTGTATCGAATCGCGTGCTTCCGTTCGGAGCCATGCGCACCCTTCCATTGGGTAGTGCGGACCGGCCACCTTGGAAAGCCTAGCACATCCGAGCGCCAAGATCAACGGGAAAAGGACCTTAGCCGTCGGGGACGTCCCCCGGCAGGGCGTCCCGGGACAGGGATCGGCCGCCATGATATAATCAGACGGTCGCGAATTCCCGGACAGCTCTGCGCGCGCACCCGAGAACACAGGGAATGACGGAACTCCAACGAATCCGCACCGCGTTTCTCTCCACCCTCGCCCTCATCGAGGCATCGTCGGACGCCGAGAAGGCGGGGCATCCGATCGAGGTCAACCTCTTCGAGCTCGAGGCGGGAGACCGGGACGCGATCACCTACGAGATCGCGGAGCGCCTGATCGGCCTCGGCCTCTTGGAGCGGGTCGATCGATTCCAACGGGGCGGAACGACGTACGTCCGCTACCGCGCGCCACGAAGCGGAGCGTCGTTCGTGGTCCCGGCCTCCGCGACCCCCGAGAGCGGGAAGCTGATCCGCGCGTCGAGCCCCCACTGGCACGTCCAGAGCCGGCTCCTGTACCGCGTCATTTCCCACCTCGTTTCCGTCGAGCGCAAGCTCTTCACGCGCGATGAGCGGAACACGGAATTCCTGCAAACGGACCCGGCGGACATCCTGCGCACGATCCAGGCTTCGGCGATGCAGATCCTCGAGTGCGACGACACGCGCCTTTACTCGCTCGCCCGGGGACTCGACGCGCGATACATGCAGCCCGTCCGCGAGGGCGAGCCGTGGAATCGGGCCCTCGCGGAGAACTGGGTCGCGAAGCGCGCGCTCCCCGTTTACGTGCTGGATCTCGCCGAGACGGGGTACGTGCATGTCATGGTCGACGCCGAGGCCGTGAACGCGACGATCCACGCCGCGGTGGCGCCGTACGAGCCGCGCGAGACCCCGGACGGATTCCGCTCCATCGCGATGGCGCGCGTCGGGGAGCCGGGCACGCCGTTCCTCTACGTTCTGGAAGCGTGGAGCCGGACCCCCCGCTTCTTCACCGATGAGCGGCTCGGCCTGCTGAACGTCGTGGCCGAGCACGCCACCGACCTCCTCGTAACGCTGAAGAAGCTCGGGATGCTCGTGATGATCGACGAGCTGACCGGCGTCTACAACCGGCCCTACTTCGGACGCCAGCTCGACCGGGAGATCGCCCGCGCCTACCGGGAGGGAAGGCCCATGTCGCTCGTGATCGCGGACCTCGACAATTTCAAGCAACTGAACGACCTCTACGGCTACGAGGCCGGAAACGTCGTCCTGCGCGAGATCTCCCAGGCGCTCGCCTCGAGCGTGCGGCCGTTCGACACCGTGGCGCGATGGGGGGGGGAGGAGTTCGCGCTCATTCTGAGCGCCGAGACCACCGCGTCGGAGGCGAAGGACATCTGCGAGCGGCTGAGGCTCCGAATCCAGAACCTCGCCATCGTGGTTCCGACCCTGGACGGCCGCGAAAGCACGGTCCGGGTGACCGCGAGCATGGGAGGCGCCATGTTCCCGGCCGACGTCTCGCTCGGGATGGACCGCACGCGGGGGCTCGACGTGGCGGGCCGCGAGAAGACGTCGCACGAGCTATGGACCCGGGCGAACATGAACCTGCGTCAGGCGAAATCGCTCGGGAAAAACCAGGTCTGCCTCGGCTCCGATCGCTAGCGGAGCAGCGCGTCCGCGAACTGCGCCGCGTCGAACGGAACGAGATCCTCCATGCCCTCCCCCACGCCGATCCAGCGGATCGGAATCTTGAGGCGATCGGCGATTCCGATTGCGACCCCGCCCTTCGCGGTTCCGTCGAGCTTCGTGAGCACGAGCCCGGTGAGCTGAAGCGCGCGGTCGAATTCGCGCGCCTGGTTGACCCCGTTCTGTCCCGTCGTCGCGTCGAGCACGAGAAGGATCTCGTCCGGGGCGCCGGGAATCCGCTGCGCGATCACGCGCCGGATCTTCTTCACCTCTTCCATGAGATTGACCTTCACGTGGAGCCGTCCCGCGGTGTCCACGATCACACGGTCGACGCCGTGGCTTTGGGCGCGGGCCATCCCGTCGAACGCGACGGATGCCGGGTCCGCCCCGGGCTTCTGCTTCACGATCTCGACGCCCACGCGGTCGGCCCAGACCTCGAGCTGGTCCGCGGCGGCCGCCCGGAACGTGTCGCAGGCGACGAGAAGGACCGACTCGCCGGCCCGGCGCGCGCGGCTCGCGAGCTTGGCGATGGTCGTCGTCTTCCCGGACCCGTTCACGCCGACGACGAGCACGACGTGCGGCTTGCGGGAGGCCGCCGCGGCGCCGGAGGGGGGCCGCGATGCTCCCGGCGCGTCGTCCGCCGCGGGGGGAAGCCCGCGGGCCTCCGCGGAGAGCGCCGCCAGGATCTCGGCGCGGAGGGCGCCGCGCGCGTCCCCGGCGAATGCCGGATCCCTGAGCCGCCGCTTCACCCCCTCGAGAATCCGGTCCGTCGTCTCGGGGCCCACGTCCGCGCGGAGGAGGGCGGCCTCCAGCGCCTCGTAGTCCTCGTCGCTCAGATCCCGGCCGTGCCCGAGCGCCGCGCCGACCTCTCCCAGGAGGAGGTCGCGCGTCTTCTTGAGACCTTGAGTGACGCGGTCGAGAAACGACACGGTGGCCGGGCTAGGACCCGACTCGGGCGAGCTCCCGGGCGGCCTCCTCGGACGAGGCGTCCGGAGGGGGGTCGGTGTTCCAGCGGACGGAGACGAGCTTCGAAACGCCCGGCTCCTCCATCGTGACGCCGTAGAGGCAATCCGCCACCTCCATGGTCTTCTTGTTGTGCGTCACGACGATGAACTGGGTGTTCCGGCTGAACTCCCGGAGGAGAAGGACGAAGCGGTCGATGTTGGCGTCGTCGAGCGGCGCGTCGACCTCGTCCAGGATGCAGAACGGGCTCGGCTTGACGAGATAGATCGCGAAGAGGAGCGCGATCGCGGTCAGGGCCTTCTCTCCTCCCGAGAGAAGCGAGAGGGATTGGGGTTTCTTGCCCCTCGGGCGCGCCAGGATCTCGATCTCCGCCTCGAGGGAATCGTCGCCCGTGAGGGTCAGCGCCGCCTCCCCTCCTTCGAACAGCGTCCGGAAGACCTTCTGGAAGTTCTCGTTCACCTGACCGAACGTCTTGAGGAACAGGTCCGAGGCCGTGGCGTTGATGCGGGCGATCGCCTCGAGCAAGGATAGCCGCGCGTCGTCGAGGTCCTTCCGCTGCCCCGTGAGAAACGCGAGCCTCTGCCTCCGCTCCTCGTAATCCTGCATCGCGAGCAGGTTCACCGGGCCCAGGGTGCGCAGCTTTTCCTGGAGCGCCGCGAGCCGCTCGCGCCGCTCCTCGCGCGTCTCCGGCGCCGGGAGGCCGTCGGGACGGCCCGCGGGACGCTCGATGATCGCCTCGTCCGGAACCCGGCCGTCCTCGTCCTCGAGATCGACGTTCTCGATCTCGGCGAGGGGACCATGGCTCTCGGCGCGGTCCGCGGAAGGCGGAACGTACGTCCGGAGATCCACGCCGTACTCGTGCTCGATTCGCTCCGAGAGCAAGCGCAGCTCCGCCTCCGATTCGGCCCGCTCCAGCTCGGCCCGGTGGAGGCGCTCCGTGATCTCGGCATGCTCGCGGCGGATCTCGCGGGCCTTCCCTTCGAGATCGAAAGCTTTGCCCTTGACCTCGCCGAAGCGCTCCCGCGCCTCGGCGAGCGCCCAATCTTTCTTCAACTTGATCGCAGTCTCGGATTCGATCTCGAGCCCCTTACGGGCGCTCTCTTCCTCGGTCTCACGGATCCGCCGTTCGGTATCCGCCGCCTCCCCGTCCCGCGCCTCGATCTCGCGCGCGGCCGCTTCGGCGCTCAGCCGGACCCGCTCCAGCTCGCCCAGGCTCGCCTCGAACGCGGTCGCGGAGCGGGTGGCCTCGACGCGGAGCTCCGCGTGCCGGGCCGCGAGCCGCTCGCGCTCCTCATCCAGCTCGCGCAGCTCGGACTCCTCGCGGGCCAGGACGTCTTCGAGACGCCCGTGCTCCTCGTCCGCGGACTTGAGCGCGATTCCGGCGCTCTCCGCCTCGACGAGCGCCGCCTCGAGCTCGGACTCGACCGTCTCGAGTGCCGTGCGGAGGGAGTCGCCCGCCCGTGAAGCGGCGTCCGTTCGGATCTGAGCCTCCGCTCGGCGCGCTTCCTCCGCGCGCTGGCCGTCCTCCGCGTCCTTGAGCTCGCGATTGGCCGTATCGAGCGCGGCCTGGATCCCCGCGCGGGAGGCCCGCAGGGATTCCGACCGTCGGAGCGTCTCGTTGAGGTCCGCGGAGGCGCGCTCGAGCTCAGCCTTGAGCGCGTCGAGCTCCTCCTCGCGCCTCAGGACGGATCCGGCGCGCGTCGGCCCGCTTCCTCCCTGGAGAATTCCGGGGCCGTGGACCCGCTCGCCCCTGCGCGTCACGAAATGAAGCCTCAGATCCTGATGCCGTTCGAGCAGCTTGAGGCCGTCTTGGATCGAGTCGACCACCAGAACGCCGGAGAGGAGGAAGGAGGCGAGCCCCACGAAGCCGGGCTCGAACCGCACGTGCTCGAGGAGGAGCCCCCGCACCCCCGGCGCCCGGAGCACTTCCTCCGGCACCACGGCCGGGCGCGAACGCGATAGGCGGTCGAGCGCGATGAACGTCGCGCGACCCTCGCCCCGGGACTCGAGCCCCTGGAGGGCCTTGATCGCGGCGTCCGTCCGCTCGGCCACGATGAACTGCACGGCCTCGCCCAGAGCCGCCTCGAGCGCGACCAGCCAGTCCCCGGACGCGTGGAGCACGTCGCCGACCGTTCCGAGGATCCGCGCCGGCCGATTCGGACCGGCGACCAGCGACCGGACGCTCTCGTCGTATCCTTCGTAGCGATCCTTGAGCTCCTGGAGGGTGGTATGGCGCGCTTCGAGCGCCGCGTATCCCTCGCGGGCCCGCATCTCCACGGCGTCGTGGGCGAGAATCTGCTCCCCGATCGCAGCCATCGCGCGCGATTCGCTCTCGACCCGGGCCCGGGCGCGCCCGGCTTCCTCAGCGCGCGACTCCGCTGTCCGGGAAATCCGCTGCAGGACGTCGGCGAGGGATGAAACCTCCCGCATGAGCGCGCCCCGCTCCTCTTCGAGCTGCGCCTTCTTCCGGGTGAGATCCTCCTGCTTCGCGATCCAGGTCTCGGCCGCGCTCTGTTGCTTGACCCGCGCTTCGAAGAGATCCAGCGAGAGCTGTTTCCGCTGCTTCAGCGCTTCCCGGCGCGCGATGAGCCGTGGCAGCGACTCCTCCAGGCTCGCTTCGAGGGCGGCGAGCCCGCTCTCGGTCTCCGCCCGGACCTCGCCCAGACGCGCCCGCTCTTGGTCGAGCTTCCCGCCCGCCAGGGTCAGCTCCTCCAGGCTCGCGCGAAGGCGGACCGCCTCCGACCGCGCGTGCTCCAGCTTCTCGGCGAGCCCGGAGCGGCGCTCGCGCAGGACCGCGAACTCGTTGAGGAGCGCCGCGCTTCTCGCCTCGCGCTCGTTCAGCTCGTCCTGGGCCCCGCGGACGTCGCCTTCGCGCTTCAAGAGCTCGATCTTGAGCTGCTCGAGATCGGCCTCGTGGCGCGCGAGGGCGCCCGCGAGCGCCGTGCGCCGATTCTCGGCTTGCCCCCGCTCCCGCGCCAACTCCGCTCCGGCTCCCGCCAAGCGGTCGAACTCCTCCTTGGCGAGCCCGACGTCGAGGCTCCTGATCTCGTCGCGGATCCGGTTGTATCGGCGGGCCTTCCCCACTTGGCGGGCGAGCGACCGGACCTCGCGCTCGATCTCCGTGACCACGTCGTTCACCCGGGTCAGGTCGGTGAGCGTGAGGTCGAGCTTCTGGAGCGCCTCTTTCTTGCGCGTCTTGTACCGCATGATGCCTGCCGCTTCCTCGAAGAGAAACCGGCGATGTCCGCTCTCGTCCGAGAGGACGTTGTCCACCATCCCGCGCTCGATCAGCGAGTACGCGTGCGACCCCATACCCGTGTCGAGGAAAAGATCCCGAAGATCGCGGAGCCGGCAAGGCTTCCGGTTGATGAAGTACTCGCTGGCTCCGTCCCTGAATGTGCGTCGCGAGATCGCGATCTCCGTGAACTCGACGGGAAGCACTCCGCGGTTGTTGAACATCGTGAGCGACACTTCGGCCATTCCGAGCGGCTTTCGCTGCGCCGATCCCGTGAAGATGACGTCCTCGAGCGTGTCGCCGCGCAGATGCCGCATGTTCTGCTCGCCGAGAACCCACCGGATGGCTTCCACGATGTTGGTCTTGCCGCTGCCGTTGGGGCCGACGACGGACGTGATCCCGGGGCCGAAATCGACGCGGATGCGCTGCGGGAAGGATTTGAAGCCCTGAATGTCGAGCCGCTTCAGAAACACGCGCTATCTCTCCGTATCGGGATAAGCGACCGCGCGATCCACCCAATGCTGATCCAGAAGCCACTTGGCTTTCCGAGCAGCCCCGCCGCGCGTGGAGAAATGACCCACGAACACGCGGTACCATCCGGAGCGGTCTTCGGCCGGCTCGTGCCACGCGTCGAGACCCCGGGTCCTAAGGGATGAGACCAGCTCCTCGACCTTGCCCATGGATCGAAACGAAGCGACGTGGACCCGGTACGGGGCGTCCGCCGCCTGCGGGGCCGATGCGGCGGCGATCGGGGCGGCGACGATCGGGGCGGCGGCGATCGGGGCGGCAGGTTCCTCGCTCGGGCTCGAGTCGCGTTGCGCTTCGCCTTCGGGGAGGACGCTCGCGCCCGTGGCGCCGACCTGCGCCGGGATGACTTCCTCCGTCCCCGCCGGCAGCGTCTCGAGCGGCGCCGACCCGGAAGGAACGCGGCTCATCTTCACGACGACTCCGACGGCGCCGACCGCCGCGGCGACGGCCAGCGTCGCCCCGGCAAGGATCGCGACGTTCGCTCCGCGCCGCGGGCGGATCCGAGGGGCGCTCCCGGTCCGGACCTCATCCGCAATACGCCGCTCGAGGCCCTCGTCCGACAGATGCGGGCGCGTCGCGTCCGCGTCCGGCTCCCGATCCCACGAAGGCTCGGGCGGCGTGGGCGCGGGGGGCGTCACGCGTTGTGCGGCGGGCGCGGGGACCGCAGCCGGCCTCGCGGGCGCGGGCGGCGTCGTTGCGGCGGGCGCGGGCGGCGCGGGGATCGCCGCGCGCCGGACCTCGATTCCGAGGCTTCCGATCATGGGCGCGTCCGATCCCCACAGCTCGAGGAAGGCGTCGCGGAGAGTCGACCGCGCCACGCGCTCCACGGAGGCGACGAGGAGCACGCCGTCCATTCGCTTCGAGATCCGCCCTGCGAGCCCGGGACGGTCGAGGAATGGCGCCAGGTAGAGGGCCACGTCGACCTGATTCGAGAAGACCCGGATCGCGCGATCCCAATCCGGGTGGTCCGCGAGACGTTCCTCGTCGGGAGGATGGCTCCCCGGCCCGACCAGCCAGAGCGCGTCGGCCACGAGCTCCCAGGCCACCCGGCGGTACGAGCAGCCGTACTCGAGCACGTCCACGTAGCCCTCGTTGGGATGAGGCTTGTGCCGGACCACGGTCGGGTGCCGAAAGTCCAGATCGACCACCGCCACCTTGAGCCCGCGCCGACTCCACTCGCGGGCGAGGGTGAGGCCCGCGGCGAAAAACTCGGGGTCGTGGGGGAAGCCGGTCAGGAGGAGCGAGCGGAGGGTCAGCGATTGTCGGGTCTGCGTCAGGACGTCGACCACGGGCTTCAAGCCCTCGGGATCGGTGGCCGCGAGGAGCGCGGGCGTGCCCGCGCCCGCCGGCACGGGCGAGACCCGCACCACGCCCAGCAGAGGAAGGTTGACCTCCCGCGCGAAGCTCTGCGGGTCGGCGTATCGCTCGATTTCCGGTTCGGTCGACGGGGTCAGGGTTTCTCCTCCAGCGCGCGTACGATCGAGGTGACGAGCCCGGGGATCTCGCCGGGGTCCACCGTGCGCAGATCCAGGAGAAGCCGGCCCGACTCGATACGGCCCAGCACGGGATCGGGCCCCGTGCGGAGCGCGCGGGCCAGATCTTCCACGCTCCCCTTCACGGGCCGCAATGCAAGGGCGTACGACGGAACGCGGCCGAGCGGCATCGATCCTCCACCCACCTCGGCCGTGCAGGCTACCACCTCCGCTCCGCACAGAGAAGCGCGTTCCGCTCCGATCGCGCGGATCACGCGCCTCGCGCGCGCCCGCACCCGCGCGGCGGGCTCGCCCAGCATGCGGAGCACGGGGAGATGCTCGCGCGCGGCCTCCGGATCCCGGTAGAGACGAATCGTCGCGGCGAGGGCCGCGAGCGTGAGCTTGTCCACCCGCAGGGCTCGGGCCATGGGATTCGCCCGCAGAGCCTGGACGAGCGACCTGCGTCCCGCGATGATCCCCGCCTGGGGGCCGCCGAGGAGCTTGTCGCCGCTCATGCACACGAGGGGCACGCCTTCGGCCAGCGCCTCCCGCGCGACCGGCTCGGCCGGGAGGCCCCATCGCGTGAAATCGAGCATCGCTCCGCTCCCGACGTCCTCGAGGAGCGGCAGCCGGTTCCTGCGGGCGAGCCGCACCAGCTCCTCGCGCGTCGTTTCCTGCGTGAACCCGACCATCGCGAAGTTGCTCGGATGCACGCGCAGGAGCATCCCGGTCCGGGGACCGACCGCGCGCTCGTAATCGCGAATCCGGGTCTTGTTGGTGGTCCCGACCTCTCGAAGGATCGCCCCCGACCGCTCGAGGATCTCGGGGATCCGGAAGGCGCCGCCGATCTCCACGAGCTGCCCGCGCGAGACCACGGTCTCCTTCCCCGCGGAGAGGGTGTTGAGCGCGAGGAGCATGGCCGCCGCGTTGTTGTTGACGACGAGCGCTGCCTGGGCGTGGAGCAACTCCACGAGCAGCGGCTCGAGATGGGCCATCCGCGACCCGCGCGCCCCCGTGCCGAGCTCGATCTCGAGGTTCGTGTACCGCCGGGCCGCCTCCGCGACCGCGCGCGCGGCCTCCTCCGCGAGCGGGGCCCGACCCAGGTTCGTGTGGAGGACGACCCCCGTCGCGTTGATCACGGGCTTGAGGCTCGGACGCCGTCCTGCTTCCACGCGCCGCACCGCGTCCTGCACAATCGCTTCGCGCGAGGGAGCCGCGGCGCGGGCCCCGCCTCGCCTCACGGCGTCGCGGGCCGCGGCGACCGCCTCGCGGGCGGCGGCCACGAGAACGCTGCGCGGAGCGGAGCCGCGCCGGGCGATCATCTCGCTCGAGTCGAGAATCGAGCCCACGGACGGAATCGCGCGGAGCGCCGAGCGGTTCGTCATCGCCGGATCCGCACCGGACCGGTCATCCCGCGCCGCCCAGGTACGCGGCTTGGACGAACGGGCTCTCGAGCAGGGCCCGGGCCCGGTCCGACATCCGGACCATGCCGGTCTCGAGCACGTAGCCCACGTCGGCCGTCGCGAGCGCCATCCGCGCGTTCTGCTCCACGAGGACGATCGTGGTCCCTTGGCTTCGGATCTCTCGGATCACGGAGAAGATCTCGCGGACCAGAATCGGAGCGAGCCCCAGCGACGGCTCGTCCATGAGGAGGACCGTCGGCCGGGCCATGAGCGCGCGCCCGATCGCGAGCATCTGTTGCTCGCCGCCGCTCAGGGTCCCGGCCGACTGCCGGCGCCGTTCCTCGAGCCTCGGGAACCGCTGGAAGAGCCGTTTCAAGTCGGCGCCCACGCCCCCGCGGTCCCGGCGCAGGTACGCCCCCATTTCCAGATTCTCGAGCACCGTGAGATTCGCGAACACGATGCGTCCTTCGGGTACGTGGGATATGCCGAGACGGACGATCTCGTGCGCCCGCACGGCGCCCAGGGAAGCCCCCCGGAATCGGATCCGGCCCCCGCTCGGCCGCACGAGCCCGGAGATCGCCCTCAAGGTCGTGCTCTTGCCGGCGCCGTTCGCGCCCACGAGGGTCGCGATCTCCCCCTCCTCGACCGAAAGGGAGATCCCCTTCAGGGCGTGGACCGCGCCGTACCGGACGTGGAGATCCTCCAACTCGAGAAGCTTCACTGCTCTTCTCCCAGGTACGCCTCGATGACCTTGGGGTTCCGTTGAATCTCCACCGGAGTTCCCTCGGCGATCTTCACTCCGTAGTCGAGGACCGCGATCCGCTCGCAGATCCCCATGACCACCTTCATGTCATGCTCGATCAGAAGGACCGTCAGCGCGAATCGGTCGCGCACGTCCCGGATGAGGCGCATGAGCGCTGCGCTCTCCTGCTCGTTCATGCCCGCCGCCGGCTCGTCGAGCAAGAGGAGCTTCGGCTCGGTGGCGAGCGTGCGGGCGATCTCGAGACGCCGCTGCTCGCCGTACGGAAGGCTTCTCGCCTCGTTCTCGCGGTATCCCGAGAGCCCGAAGGTCTCGAGGAGCGCCTCCGACCGTTCCAGAATCGCGCGTTCCTCGCGCGCGGACCGCCCCGTCGCGAGGACGCTGTCGGCGAGGCCTGCGCCGCCGTGCAGGTGGCATGCGATCCGGACGTTGTCGAGGCAGCTCAGATCCTGGAAGAGCCTCGGATTCTGAAACGTCCGCGCGACGCCCTTGGCCGCGATCGCATAGGTGGGACGGCCCTGGATCGGCGCTCCCTCGAGCGCGATCGTGCCCCGGGTCGGCTTGTAGACGCCGGTGACGAGATTGAAGACCGTGGTCTTCCCCGCGCCGTTCGGACCGATGAGGCCGCCCAGCATGCCGCGGGGAAGCTCGTAATCGAAATCGGAGACGGCTTTCAGCCCGCCGAAGGTGACGCATACCCCCCGGAGGGAGAGAAGCGCGCCGCTCATGCGGCCGGCTTGACGGCCGCCCGGCGCCACGGCGGCCGGAACCGGCGGAGGGAGATCTCCCGCCTTCCGAGAATCCCCTGGGGGCGCGCGATCATGAGGACGACCAGGAGAAGCGAGTAGACGATGAGCCGCTCGGCGCTCGCGAACCGGAGCAGCTCGGGGAGCGCCGTGAGCAGCGTCCCGCCCAGAATCGAGCCCGTTAGACTGCCCATCCCGCCCAGCACGACCATGATGATCACCTCGATCGACTTCATGAACGTGAAGCTGTTCGTATGGAGGTAGGTGTAGTGGGAGAAGAGCGCGCCGGCCGCTCCGGCGAAGAACGCGCCGATCACGAAGGCGGTGACCTTGTACCGCGTGGTCGGCACGCCGAGCGCCTCGGCCGCGATCTCGTCCTCCCGGATCGCGAGGAGAGCGCGGCCGTGATAGGAGCGCATGAGATTCCGGATCACGACGAAGGTGACCCAGACTCCGCCGAGCGCCCAGGCGGCGTTCGTCCGCTGCGGAACGCCCGCGAAGCCGCGCGCGCCTCCGACCGCGTCGATGTTCAGAATCGCGACGCGGATGATCTCGCCGAAGCCCAGCGTCACGATCGCGAGGTAGTCGCCGCGGAGCCTCATCGAGGGAAGGCCCAC
Source organism: Candidatus Latescibacterota bacterium (assembly GCA_016207265.1). Taxonomy (GTDB): domain Bacteria; phylum Eisenbacteria; class RBG-16-71-46; order SZUA-252; family SZUA-252; genus WS-7. Next base: position 16,338 of record JACQPZ010000134.1, read on the forward strand.
GATCAGCCCGGCGACCGCGGAGACGAGCCCACCGACGGCGATCGCGATCAGGAACGCGGCGGGCGCCGCCCAGCCGTCCGAGGCTCCCGAGGATCCGAAGAGGAGAGGCACGGCGTACACGGTGAACGCCGCCGAGGTATAGGCCCCGACCGCCATGAACCCCGCGTGACCGATCGAGAACTGGCCGGTGATGCCGTTCACGAGATTCAGGCTCACCGCGAGCATCACGTTGATCGAGCAGAGCACGAGAATCCGGTAGATGTACGGGTTCAGAAGCCGGGAGCACGCCGCATCGATCGCCCACACCGCGACGATGGCGGCCAGCGAGGCAAGCGCGCTTCGACCCACGCTAGACCTTCTCCGCCACGTTTCGGCCCAGGAGCCCCGTCGGCTTTACCAGGAGCACGAGGATCAGGATCACGAACGCGATCGCGTCCCGGTACGTCGACGAGATGTATCCGACGACGAGATACTCGGAGACCCCCATGAGGAGCCCGCCGATCATGGCCCCGGGAATGCTCCCGATTCCTCCGAGCACCGCCGCGACGAACGCCTTGATACCCGGCATGATGCCCATGAGCGGCTCGATCTTGGGATTCGTGAGTCCCACCAGGAATCCCGCGGCGGCGGCCAGCGCCGAGCCGATGGCGAAGGTGATCGTGATGATGCGGTCGACGGGGATTCCCATGAGGCTCGCCGCATCCCGGTGGAACGAGACCGCGCGCATGGCCTTCCCCGTGCGCGTCCGCTGCACGAACAGCGTGAGGCCCACCATGAGCAGCACCGACACGAGGACGACCGTGATCTGGTGGTTGGTCACCATGACGCCCTCGCCCAGCGTGATCGTGCGCGGCGTGATGACTTGCGGGAAGAACTTGGGATCGGCGCCGAAGAGACGGATCCCCGCGTTCTCGAGAAACAGGGAGACGCCGATCGCGGTGATGAGCGCCGTGAGACGGGAGGAGCGGCGGACGGGGCGGTAGGCGAACAGCTCGATGAGGACGCCCAGGAGCGCGCAGATCAGCATCGCTCCCAGGAGCACGGGCACGGCGAGGAGCGGAGACGCGTCCCGCACGGTCCCCACGCCGAGCGCTCCCGCAAGGTAGTAGGCCGCGAACGCGCCCACCATGTAGACGTCCCCGTGCGCGAAGTTGATGAGGCGCAGGATGCCGTACACCATGGTGTAGCCGAGCGCGATGAGGGCGTAGATGCTCCCCCAGGCAACCCCGTTCGCAAGCTGCTGGAAGAATTCCTGCACGGGGACCCGGCTGAAGCCGCGCTTACGGCTCGACCGTGGCGACGAACGTGTAGCCGCGGTTTTCGATTCCGAGGAACACGGCCGTCTTGACCGCGTTTCGACGGTCGTCGAGCGAGATTCTCCCCGTCACGCCCGGATAGTCGCGCGTCGCCGCGATCAGCCCGCGGAGCCGGGCGCGCGCGTCCTTCTGGTCGGCGTTCGGCGGACCCGACAGCGCCTCGAAGCTCTTCGGATCCGTCTTGAGGAGCCGCTGCATGGCGTCCGTGAGCACCCCCGCGGCGTCGTAGGCCAGGGCGGCGAGTCCGTCCGGCGTCGCGCCGTAGCGCTTCCGATAGCTCTGCACGAATTCCTGGACCGCGGGGTTCGGATCGCTTTCCCAGTAGTGATTCACGAGATAGGAACCGTTCAGCGCGTCCTGCGCGATCTCGAGCAGACGGTCGGAAACCCAGCCGTCTCCGCCCAGCATCGGCACGTTGAGCCCCAGCTCGCGCGCCTGCCGCGCGATCAGCCCCACCTCGGTGTAGTAGCCGGGGATGAAGATGAACTCCGGACGTTTCGCCTTGATCACGGTGAGCTGCGCCTTGAAGTCCTGGTCTCCCTCGCTGTAGGACTCGTCCGAGACGATCCTCCCTCCGAGCTTCAGGAACGATTCCGAGAAGTAGTTCGCGAGCCCGACGCTGTAATCGTTCTTGTTGTCCCGAAAGACCGCGGCCTTCGAGAGGTGGAGGGTGTTCCTCGCGAACTTCGCGATCACCTCGCCCTGGAACGGGTCGATGTAGCAGACGCGAAAGATGTACGTGCCGATCTCCGTCACCTTGGGATTCGTGGAGGAGGGGGTGATCATCGGGACCCCGGCGCTCTGGCAGATGGGGGCGGCCGCGAGGCTCCGGCTGCTCGCGACCTCGCCGAGCACGGCCACGACTCCGTCCTGGGCGATGAGCTTGTTGACGGCGGTCGCGGCCTCCTCGGGCTTGCTCTGGTCGTCTTCGACGAGGATGCGCAGCTTCTTTCCGCCGATCCCGCCCTGCGCGTTCAGATTGTCGATGTAAAGCTCGATCCCGTTCTTCGTGGAAATCCCGAACGTGGCGGTGGTCCCCGTGAGCGAGCCGTATTCTCCGATCTTGATTTCGGCCTCGCGCTTCGCGCACCCCGGCGCCGAAGCCATGGCCAGAAGCACGACCGCCGTGAATCGGATGGTCTTTGAGAATCGGATCATGGTCGATCCCCCGTCCCGTAAGTGCATGAATTCGAAGGCATTCTGCGCCGGTGAACCGCGGGCCACCCTATCCGATCCGAGCGCCAGGTTTCAAGGGGATACCGCCGCTCCGCCGGCCGGAGTCGCCTTTCCCGCGCGGATCACGAACCGCTCGGGCTCGGCTTTGACGAGCGGGCGAAGCGCGCGCAGGGCGCGTCCCTCCTCGGTCTCGTAGAGCTGCGCGCGGAGGGCCTCGCGCAGCATGGACGCGTTCAGACTCCCCCTCTCGATCCCGCGCGCGACCGCCAGGCCGACGAGGTATCCTCGCACGGACATGCGGGTCGGCGCCTCCCGATAGGTCCGCTGATACCGGGTCTCGAAGGAGTCGCGCGGGGCGCCTTCAATCGTGTAGTCCGACGTGAAGTAGGTCGCCCCCTCGAGCGCCGATCTCGCCTCGGCGCTCATTCCCTCCGGGTCCAGCGCGTCGAGCCCCAGCACGCGCGCGTTCGGCCATGCCGAGCCAAGCTGCGCGGCCGCGATTCCCGCGAGCCTCGGTGAAGTCAGAAGGACGAGCGCTCCCGGACGCTTCTCCCGCAGCGCCGTCAGAGGCTTCGTGAAGTCGACCGCGCCCTCCCGGACCCGCTCGCTCCCGACCACGTCGACGCCCGCGGCCCGGCACGCCGCCCGGACGGCATCCGCCCGGGACGAGTCCTCGGGACTGTCCGAGACGAGAAGCGCGACCGAGGCCTGGGCGCTCCCCTCCGCCACCCACTCCGCGAGCGCCTGCGCCAGGACGCCGTACCCCACGTGGAGCTGGAAGACGGCGTCGCCGAGGATCGCGAGCCGCTCGTTGGTGGCGGACGGCGACACGAGCACGGCGCCTACCACCTGGGTGGCGGCCGCGAGCGGAGCGGTGTTCGCGCTGAAGAGCTCTCCGATGATCACCGACACGCCGTGATCGCGCAGAAGCCACCGCGCCTTCCGAGCCCCGACCAGGGGGTCCCCCTCGGAATCGTGGAGAACAAGGTTGATCGTGGGAGCCCAATCGCGGTTGTGCTCGTCGACCGCGAGCCTCAGCCCCTGGACGAAGGTCTTCCCGTAGCGCTCGAACCTGCCGGTCAGAGGAACGACAACGCCGATCCGGGAAATGCCGCTCTGGGCGCGGCGGTAGGCGAGCGAGTCGAGCGGGCATTTCTCGAGGGACTGGAGCGCGGCGCGGAGGCTCTTCCGCTCGCCGCCCCCCGTTCCGGAGGCGAGCCCGAGCCGGGCGGCCCAGATCTGCTCGGCCGTGCGGGTCATGGGCTCGAGCCGGTAGAGCTCGGGCTGGACCACGTACTGCGCGGCCCAGGTCGCCGCCTCCGCGGCGTCGGGCCGGTCGAGAAGGCGGGCCTTGAGCTCGGCCGCCTTCCCCGGCGGGTACCGGCGTTCGCTCTGCCCCGCGGCCGTGCCGGGATCGTGGACGCCCAGAGCAAGGGCGAGGGCGAGCACGAGCGTGCGCTCAGCCGTCATGGCCCCTGCCGGCGTGCTCGCGGGCGAGCCGCACGTAGCCCTCCGCCGATTCCACCAGACGAGCGCGTTGAGCCTCGGGGATCGGGCCCTTGATCCGCGCGGGCACTCCGGCGACGAAGGACCGCGGCGGCACGCGCATCCCCTCGAGAACGACGCTCCCCGCCGCCACGAGGGATTCCTCGCCGATCACACATCCGTCGAGC